>CAYNWQ010000010.1:0-13125 GCA_964400955.1 uncultured Gordonibacter sp.
GAGTAATAAAGCAAGTTCTTTTCTCTACAACAAAAAACGCCCACACAAAGTAAGCGTTTTATGTCATAAGTTTCACATGCGGTGCTTTCGTGGCTAGGCAAACGGGCGGCACATTCGCGGCAAGGCCGCGATACACTACGCTTCCACGACCAAGCAGTCACTATATCAGCTATCCAAGCTTTTTAGCAAGCAACTCATTTATGAGCTTAGGGTTACCTTGACCATGCATCGCCTTCATGCATTGCCCCACGAAAAAGCCTATTAATCCCGTCTTTCCGCCTTTGTATTGCTCGACCTTGTCCGGGTTTGCGGCTATCACCTCGTCCACCACCGCTTCGATTGCACTCGTATCGCTCACTTGTTTCATGCCACGCTCTTCCACAATCGTCGCAGGGTCTTTGTCATCATCAAGCACTGCAGCAAAGACTTCTTTTGCTTGCTTAGATGAAATCGCATCGCTCGCCAGCAAATCCACAAGTTGTATCATGCGCGCAGGTGTTAAAGGAGATGTAGCCAAATCAAACTCTGCATGCGCATTCATATGAGCACTTACGTCATTGATGAGCAAGTTTGCCACCGGTTTTGCGAGTTTTGCCGCACTATCTCCCGCCTCTTTCATGCACTCCTCGAAAAAGGCTGCAACACTGCGACTTTCGACCAAATGACGCGCGTCGTAAGCCGAAAGCGCAAATTCACTCTCAAAACGAGCTGCTTTTTGGTCGGGTAGTTCAGGCAACTTTGCACGAACGTTTTCGATAAACTCATCACTCAAATCATAGGGTGCCAAGTCTGGCTCAGGAAAGAGACGATAGTCATCTGCGGTCTCTTTTACGCGCATAACGATGGTGTGTTTCATGGTAGGATCCCAGTGGCGCGTCTCCTGATAGATTTGTCCACCCTCTTCAAGCACCTCTGCCTGACGACAGATTTCATAAGCGAGCCCATCATGTAGGTTTTTGAAAGAGTTCATATTTTTTAGCTCAGTTTTGACACCTAACTTTGTTTCTCCACGGCGACGCAAACTCACATTACCATCGCAGCGCAAAGAACCTTCTTCCATAGAGCAATCAGAAATACCGATCGCCAGATAAATCTGACGGAGCTTTTGCATAAAGAGACGCGCTTCTTCAGGTGTACGCAAGTCTGGCTCTGTCACGAGCTCTATCAAAGGAGTGCCCGCGCGATTGTAATCAACGAGACTGTGTGTCGCGCCTGCAATGCGGCCTTCATCGCCTCCGATGTGCACCATTTTCCCGGCGTCTTCTTCCATGTGAATACGCGTAATACCCACATGTGCAACATATCCAGTGTCGGTCACGGTTACGTTTCCACGCGTCTCACCCGCGCTAAGCCCTGCGATATCTCCACGCTCACGTGCAGACACACCATCAACATTGAGGTCGAGGTGCCCGCGCATACAAAAAGCAATCGGACCTTGGGTCGTTTGGAAATTTTTCGTCATATCAGGATACATATAGTTTTTGCGATAAAACATCGAGTGTTTTTCAATATCGCAATTAGTAGCAAGACCGGCAAGCACGATTGACTCGATAGCAGCCTTGTTTGGCACCGGCAAAGCACCCGGCAATCCCAAACAGACCGGACAAGTATGCGTGTTAGGTTCTGCTCCAAACTCGAGTTTACATCCGCAAAACATCTTGGTATTGAGCGTGGTAAGCTCAGCATGGATTTCAAGACCGATAACTGCTTCCCAAGTTTTTAAAACTTCTTCGAGCTTTTTCATCGTTATTCACCCAGCTTTCCATCTGCAAACGCTGGGGCTACCGGCGCTTTTCCGTATACTGTCTCAAGCGCAGCGGCGCACTTAAACATATTTTCGTCTCTAAACTGAGGCGAGATAATCTGCAATCCAACCGGCATATGCGAAGTCTGCCCTAGACCTATCGGCATACTCATACCGCCGTTACCTGCAATATTGATAGATATCGTAAACATGTCTGAAAGATACATCGACGTCGGGTCACTTATCTCGCCAAATTTAAAAGCGGTGCGCGGAGAAACCGGAGCGATGATGCAATCTACTTTCTCAAAAGCACGTGCATAGTCTTGCGTTATGAGGGTACGCACTTGCTGCGCAGGGTAATAATACTTGTCATACACACCTGACGAAAGCAGGTAACTGCCCAGCATAATACGACGGCGCGCTTCAGGGCCAAAACCTTTTGCACGACTTGCTTCATACTGCCCGCCTAAGTCTTTGTGACCTTCATCACAAAAACCATAACGCACCGAGTCAAAACGAGCCAGATTTGAAAATGCCTCACAAGGACCAAGCACATAATAAGCACTCATTGCTGCGCGCGCATGCTCAAGCTCAACTTCAACAATCTCAGCGCCCATATCACGCAGATGATTTTGGGCTTCTTCGATTTTTGCCTTTACTTCATCCTCAAGTCCTGTCGCATTCATAAACGAAGGCACAATACCTATCTTCATGCCGCGCACACCCTCACTGAGGTTTTGCGTAAAATCAGTCGAGATATCTTGACTCGTGCAATCAAGCACATCACGGCCGGATATCGCATTGAGCACTAAAGCCGCATCTTCAACTGAACGCGCAAAAGGACCCACCTGATCAAGCGAGCTACCAAAAGCAACGACGCCATAGCGAGAGACAACGCCATAGGTCGGTTTTACCGCCACTACACCACAAAAGCTCCCAGGCTGGCGAATCGAACCGCCCGTATCAGAGCCAAGCGTTGCGCAAGCAAGACCCGCAGCTACCGCAGCAGCACTGCCACCCGACGAACCACCAGGCACGCGCTCTAAATCCCACGGGTTAGCAGTTGGTCCTTGCGCACTTGTCTCAGTAGAGCTTCCAAAAGCAAACTCATCCATGTTGAGTTTCCCAAGAGGGATCGCACCCGCTTCAAGTGTGCGCGCAACACAGGTCGCCGTATAAGGAGAAACATAGTTTTCAAGCATATGAGAAGAACAGGTAGTGTGTGTGCCTTTAAGGTTCATGTTGTCTTTAAAAGCAACCGGCACGCCAGAAAGTATGCCGCACTCCGCAAAATTACCTGCGGCTATAGCCTCATCAATACGGCGTGCAGTGTCAAGCGCAAGCTCTTCGGTCACTTCAACAAAGGCATGCACTTTACTATCAAGCTCACTCACACGCTCAAGAGATGCATGCGCAATCTCTGTCGCAGAAAATGAGCGATTAGCCAAACCTGTCTGGATTTCTTTAATACCCATACAAGAAAAAGGAGATGCAGTCATTATTTATCTCCCCCCTCTCCTAAAATGGACGGGATTAAAAAGCTGCCATCTTGGGCAGCAGGTGCATTTTCAAGTGCCGTTTCTTGAGAAAAACTCTTTCGCTCAACATCTTCACGCATAACGTTTGACAGACTTCCGATGGGATGAAACGTAGGCTCGACACCACTCAAGTCGTATTCAGTAATAGGCGCAAGGCTTTCAATAATGGAGTTTAAGTCACGCGTCATCTCGGCAAGCTCTGCATCTGTCAGGCCAATGCGCGTGTATTCTGCAATTAAGCGCACATCAGCTTCAGTTAAATGTTCGGTCATAAAATGCTCTTTCCTATCTATCTTCACACTTGTTCACATGATAGCAAAACAAGAAATGCACAAGAGAATTCCCCATAGATAATAAAGAACCCCCCGGTTCCGTGCTGGAGAATCCGAGGGGTTAGTGTGGCCAAATGACCCGAGCGAAGAAGCGAGGGTCAGCACTTTATTAGGAGCCACTGGCCTTTCGAGAAATTGCTTTGACTACTAGCTTAGCCCTTGACCTTTTCGTCGATTACATAACGAGCGTTTCCTGAAGCATCCTTTTTTACCATGAAAGGCATGCTGATAGCGTGCGCCGGGCAAGCCTCGACACAGGCGCGACAACGCGTGCAGTCATCAAGAGTGCGCTCGCCAAAATCAGGATGACGCAAGTTGATATCATGCTCGCAAGCCATAGCGCACTTGCTGCAAGGAGCACCTTTGGAAGTCTCTAGGCATTTTGAGTCATCAATGACCGGACGGAATGGTTTTGCAAAACGCGAGAGCAAGTTCATCAAACCTGCCAACGGGCAAAAGCGCGTGCACCATTTACGCAGCAAGATAATCTCTACGAAAAGAAGTAGAGGGATAAGTACAACAGACCACGTCATGTCTCCCATCATAAAGAGTCGCCAAAAAACAAGTACTGTCGCAAACGTCAATCCTACCGGGCACACAAGACAAAAAACCGGGAATCCAAAAATAGCAGTGGAAAGCAAAGCGCCACCTAATACATAGTGACGCGAGTCGAGCTTGGTGCGTTTTTGTTTGCACAGCCCGCACGCACTACAGTCATGCGCGAGCGCTGACGCGCCATCGTCCACAGCGCCATCGCCACTTTCTTTTTGAGATAGACCCATCTCGGCGCGAGAGATTGCTAAGCATTCCTCATGCTTAGCCGCTTCAAGTTCACGGCGTTTTTTAGGTGAACGGAAAAAGTTACGCACGCGATCAAGCACATTGACAGGGCAAATCCATCCGCAAAATGCACGTCCAACCACTAACACCAATATACCCATGACTATGATGGATATAAGAGCACGCGGAACAAAGGTTTTCGTCGCTATCATCGTCGTAAAAGCGCCGAGAGGGCAAAGGGCCGAAATAGTATCCCATCCAAAACCCGAAAGGGTGCCCATTTGGATGTTAAGCAAAAGACCTAAGGACAAAGCGACAAAAACAACTGTTGCAGCTATACCTCGCAATGTCTTTGTCTTAGCTTTATTTCCTGACTTTTTGCTTGTATTAGACTCTGTATTGAGAGTTGTATTGGTTTTTTCTTTCATGATGCGCACCCCTACTCTAGTGTCGATAACGGCTTAACTATAATAGCGCGCTCAGTAACGCCCTCAACAATAGAGCCAGCCTTCAAAGACACGCAAACACTCTGACAAGCACCACAGCCGACACATTTATCTTCATGCACAACCGGGCGTGGATTAGCTCCTTCGTTAGTAAGCTCTATCGCTTCATATCCTGCTTCCGTGCAAGCATCATAGCAATATCTGCATCCCGTATCGCGATAAGCCAAGCATTGACGCTGATCGATGACCGCTAATCCCAAAATCGTGTCGTAAGCGGTTGCTCCGTCTACAAGCGACAAAGCACGCGTTGGACAAGCGCGTACACACAAAGGCTCTCCGTTATCTTCCTCAGCGCAGAAATCGCAATAATTGGAATCAAAATTGAGCATAGGGGAGCGCATACCTAAAAGACCGTCTTCGATATGTGCCGGCACGATAACGTGTCGCGGACAAGCCTCGTAGCATTTTTCGCAACGAATGCAGGCGCTTACCAAGTGAGATTCATCCTGTCCTCCTGGAGGACGAACAAGCGGATTATGCCCTATGTAGCGCAAAGAACCCATACCTAATAAAGCTATGGTAGAGCCAACACCGATAACCAACGTGCGTCTCGATACGCTCATGGGCTCTTTTTTCTTTTTTGATGACACAGCTTCGTCTTGCTGAGCTGCGCTTGAGGTATCCGTACCTGACACATCAGTATTTGATTCACTCATGTTGCCTGTACCCTCCTTATACGTCTCGTCTGTTTTTGCTTCTTCGCTCATATTTTTCTCCTCACTTTTTAAAAACACATGAGTGGCGGGGCTTTCACGGTGCGAAAAGCGAGGCGTTTGAATATTGAAAAGCCCCACCCAACATACATTTTCAAACAGAGGCAACATCTAAACATCAATTATGAAAGACGTTACCTAAAGACTTACTCTACAACCCGGCTCCATCGACCAGAATAGAACCGGGTTGTCCAACCAACTTTAGAACAAAGCAAAGATAGAAAGCGCAACGATGTAGAGGATGCAGCGCCAAGCGATACCGCCTACCACAACGCATACCAAAGCAACGCTTGCTTGAACTTTAATCTTTTGCACACTTTCAGCTTTTTTCGTAAGCCAAAGCACTACAGCAGGAACAAAGATGCCAACTATAATAGCGGCTATCCAGAACAGAGGAGCATTGCTACCAGCAAGAATGCTTGTAACGATGCCCGAACGATCAACCATAGCTACGTCAGGCAAGGTTGGGTCAAAGTAGTACTGGATGTCTGCTGAATAGACGTCTGCAGATCCGTTGATAACAAACGCATAGACTACCATGCATACGAGCTGCAATACTGCACCGGTAAGCGAAAGTTTTACTAGTATGTCACGAGCATCTTCTGACTCAGTAACGGATGCGATGATAAGGGACGCCAAGCTGCCCATAAATACCGTGTTTAAGAGGTAGTAAATAATGAGCAGAGGTGTGTTCCAAGAAGGCAAAGCTTCCATGAGGTAACTGTCACCGGTTACTGCAGGCAATGCCAATCCAATAATGATGGCGAGAACAGCGCACCACTTAGGAGCAACGCCATCTTCGGAGCGACGCATGAACAAGAAGTACAAAACGATTACCACAAACTCGATTACACAACCCCACAGCTCAAGCGTAATACCCGAGACGCCAAATCCGTTACCACCAAGCACAGAGCCAAATCCGTTAAAGATACGCTCCCAATGCTGCAAGTGCATAAATACCGAAATACCGCCAATAACGAGTGCTATCAAAGCTGCAATGAGCGAAATCATTTGCATCTTTTTGCCCTTCCCAAGCAGGGTGAGCAAACCTTGTGCTCCTAAGATACCGCCAGAGAGGCACAAGAAAAACGTGAAGAGAATCAAAGGCCATTGAAGTTCCATTTTATACTACTCCCTCCACTTTCTACCCTCACGGAGCAGAAACATAAGCTTTGGATTGTTGCCTGCATCCTTGAGGTGATGGATATCATTTTCCGTGTAAGCTTCTACATAGTCTTTGAGCTTAACACGAGTCTTTGTCATCTCGTCATATTGACAACCTGGTGAATCAGGATGAGCCGGAGCCTCAAAATTATCGACACCATTATCCAAATCACCAAAGAAACGAGCACGAGCACCGCACTGAGCAACACATTGAGGAAGCTCACCTTGACTGATACGTTGCTCACACATGGTGCATTTCTCTACAACACGCTCTTCTTCGTTGAGATAACGTACACCATAAGGACACGCCATAGCGCAGAACTGACAACCGATGCATTTCGACTTGTCAATTTGTACCGTGCCATCTTCGCGAATGTGTGAAGCGCCGGTAGGACACACACGCACACACTCAGGTTTCTCGCAATGCTGGCACTGAACAGGAAGAAAATACATTTCCACTTCGGGATATTGGCCAGAACCGCCCTCGATAGGATGAGGTCCTATACGCAGCGTCTTAATCCAAAACGAGCCAACATCAACGCCGTTGATTGCCTTACAAGCAACCGTGCAAGCAAGACAGCCAGTGCAGCGATTTAAGTCAGTGATGATAGCGTAGTTTGCCATTTGCTCAAAGCCTCCTTCCTATACATTCTTTGAGTACTGACCGAGCGAATCCCCACCAGTTGTGCCGCGAGAGAGTGTGCCGCTCGATATATTTTCAGGATCTTGTATGCTTGGCTGCAAACCGGTTGCGCTCATATCGGCAAAGGTCAAGTCGGTCTTAGCATCAGCCAAACGTGGGTCATTAGACAACCACTCTTTCAAACGAGGATCGTTTGCATTTGAAATAGCAGGATTGCCATCCGGGTCGCACGGAATCGGGTTTCCGAACGGTGAGTTTTCAGCAGTAGCCTTATAAATAAGTACTGGTGTACCACGCAGCTGAGAAGCGCCGCATACCCAACATTGAGCATACTTGTCCATGACGCAGTTGATACCAACAAGTTCAAAGCCGTGTGATGCCGTATCCATCTCCGGATACCACCAAGCGTGGTTTGCGTTTACCGTACCCTCTTTGATGCCATAGTAAAGGTCAGCAACCTCACGTACTGCGCCCCAAGGACTACGTACCCACACCCAGTCGCCTTGTTCAATACCCATGCGTGCTGCATCAGCCGGGTTAATCTCGATACGAGGTGAAGGCCAAAGCTCACGGCACCAAGGCAGCTGGCGATGCTCAGAGTGGAAATATACCGGCTGACGCGAGCCAGACGTCATGATAAAGGCGTGATCATCACCATAGGTCTCAAGGTTTTCCTTGTACTCTTCCATGAGATGGTCGCCCTTGTAGTTATCATTGATGTAAGCATCAGTGGTAGAAATCTTATCAGCCTGATCTTTGTGGTAATACTGCGGAGCTTGTACTTTTGAATTCTTAGGCTCAAACCAGTGCGGGAATTTATCGATGTCAGGAATCTTTCCATCGTAAGCCGCACGATCAGGTGAACACGTAGGCGCAAAGGTCTCGGTTGTATCAGGAATATAGGTCTCAGCAATAGTTGACCAAATCTCGACTTTTGCTGTCGGCGTCATAAAGGCACATTTCTCGTCAATTGCAGCATAGAGGTTGTAACCACCCTGCTGACGACGATAGCCCATTTCCCATCTACGGTAGGTACCCCAACGCTCTGGGTGCCATTTACGGCAGTCAAACCAGCCTTCTTCCTGGAATTTCGCAGCATACTGCGGGAAGTCAGGACCGTCAGGATATTCTTCAATCTTCCACCAGTCAGTAGCGTCTTTGAGTACACGATACTCTTGCTCTTCGTAGGTAACAGGACCACCCATTTGTACGAAGTTGTTGTAGTCGAGATTGTTCCACTCGTCATACTCTGGGTCACGGTCATTCCAGACAACACCCATAGCTTTGTAGAGACAAATAACTGCAACTGGGTCATAAATGCAGTCGCCCATAGGCTCTACCGCACGCTGGCCTGCACCAAAGATACCACCAGCACCCTGAGATACACGGCCGGTGTTAACCTCTAACCAATGCAGACAAGGAATGATGATGTCGGCGCAACCGTTGTTCGGGCATGCCCAAAGATTAAAGTCTAACCAGAAGTCAAGGCGCGTCAATGCTTCCCAAGCTTCGAGCAAATTAGACTCGTTCATGAAGTCGCCCGACATGCACACGCCACCATGGATTTGATACGGCGTATCGATGCCATTGATAGAGTCCCAAATGGTAGCAGAGTCAGCCCAGCGGTTCCAATAACGCAAAAGCGGGAAACGCTCTGCAGAAATCTGCTTTTCGTTATTTTGGAACGAAGTCTTTAAGCCTGGCCATGAACGGGAAGATTTATAAGCACCGCCCTTGCGCTCTGCAATCCACCAAGCCTCATCATGTGTAGGTACATGGTTACCATAACGCTCAGCCAAAGGAGAGTCTTCGTCGATAAGATACTGTACGAAGTTTTGAATCAGAGGAATCTGATCTTCGATAGAAAGGTCACGAGGAGTATCACCGAGCTCCATGGTGCCAACACCATCACGGATACCCCAGTCGCGAGGCTCATGGTCGGTCACGAGCATGTTTGCACGACCGCAGCAACCGTCAACCTCTGCCTTAGAAGAACCACGGTTACCCGCAGGATCGTCAGAGTTGCCCGTCAAGCATGCGATGAGCTGCAAAGCACGGCTGTTTTGTACCGCATGACCTACTTGGTCAGGAGCGAGCTGATAGTGGATACCGCCATTGCCATACAAAGGATTAAGACGGGTGGTGTAGATGCGCACTGACTCTTCGATCTTTTCAGCAGGCACCTCAGTTACCGACTCGCAATACTCAAGCGTATAGTCTTCGAGGTTTTCAACCCAAGCTTCCCAAACAGTATTAGCGGTAATGGTTGTGCCATCGGCAAGTTTGACCTCTACGCCACCAGGGAAAAGTGAGGGGTTTTTAGGAAGTCCGAGCGGGTTTGACTTTGCGCCCTTTTCGTTGCCGTCGCCTGTCCAGTATGCATCATAGGTAGGATCAGCAGGATCGGCGAACTTAGAGGGGTCAGGCAACCAAGCATCGGCGATAATAGGCTTATAAGGATGCTCAATCCAAACACCAGTGGTCGGAATCTTGTGTTTCTCGCCTTCCCATTGGCATGCTTCGCTGTCCCAATAGGTCGGTTTTTGATTGTTTTCATCCCAGCAGATAAAACGACGATAAGAATACTCGGGGTCTGCCGGCTCCCACCATTGGCTTACCCAATCACGATCAAGGTCAGCCTCGGTCAAGATACGGCTCTCCATGTCGATGCCGCCGTTCATTTCCATGAACCAGCCCTTTTTCGTGCGGCCGTTTTCTTCGGGGTTCCACAAAAACGGTGCGTTTGTCCATCTACGCACAAATAAATCGTCGTATGCTTCGTTGTCAACAATCCAACGCAACCACGTAAGTGAGAGGCACAAGTCGGTGCCGACACGCAAAGGCAACCACAAATCAGCTTCTTTTCCTAGTGGCGTCATGCGAGGGTCTACTAATATATGTTTGTAAGCACGCTGCGAGCAGTCTACAACGGTACGGTTAGTAGAGTCGTAGTTTGAATACTCAGCTGCAGTACCCCACTGCACATATACAAGCGGACCTTGCTCAACTTCCATCCAAGGTGAGCCGATCTCGTCGGTCAGAATGCCAGCAAAGTGGCGAGGACCTTTGCAAATCTCATACGCCAAGTGAGCATTTGGCGTTGGAAAAATGGACTTGAGCGTACCATAAGGAGGCTGCGCCCATACACGTGAAGTGCCGCCCATGGCGAAGTTTGCTTCTCCGCCGTATTTCTCTACGATCTCGTTAAACTTTGCCCCAGCCTCATCAAATGCTTCGGCAAGTGAGATGCGCACCCAGCCAGCATCGTCCTCGCCTTTCGGATTTGTGCGCTTTAAGCAGTAGCGCAAACGGTCGGGGTGATATAGAGCAAGCATGGATGATTGCGATTTCGCACAGCAGTGTCCGCGGGAGTGTGCGTTAGATTCGTCGCCCTCTACCTTGATCACCTTATTATCTTGAACGGTGACCCATGTGCCGCATTCAACTTTACCACATGCACGGCAGCAGGAACGGATACGCTTGACCTCTCCCGCAGACTCGTCTTGGCCTTCAGCAAGCGCGTTTGACGGTTGTGCTGCAAACCCTACTGAGGTTGCAGCGCCCGCAATCGCGGCTGCTTTCAAAAAGCTTCGACGAGTGAGCGTTAGTTTTGCCATGTGCTCCTCCTCTCTCTCTTTCGTTTCTCGTTGGCCTGTCTATTTCTTACTAATTAATAAACATCCGTTTTTACGATTTTGTGCTTTAGGTTTTTTGGGTGCTCAAAAAGACACAAAATCGAAAACACGTTTGTTTATCGAATGCTGAAATTGTAGGAAGGCTCGCAAAGGGCACATCATAACAGCCGTATGCTTCTTGATATGCATATCATCCTGAATGTCATACGGCGAGGATTATTTTGGCAAAAGCCCACGTTATTGGCATAATGCTGTAAATAATCCGGTTCATATGAGAAAGGCTTTACGCGGGTGACTATACTTTTCGGCAGCGAAGAAGATAACGTAAGGAGGAAACAAAAATGGTATTACCTAAACCATCTTTAACGCTTGTTCTCGACATCGACGAGAGACTAGATTCCAAAGAACTGCGACTCGAAGTTGATCGCTGCTACAGCTACGTAGCAAGCACGCTTGTGCGCACCCATGCCGCAGGCACCACGCCCGAGATAAGCCTTGCTTTGGCAAATGCAGCAAACATCAAAGCAAGCAAAAACGAAGCAGCGAGTACTACCAACGAGGAGGCGACCCCCGAAGAGCTCCTAAAACCACAAAACGTCGTGCGTTTTCTCGTGCGCATTGGTACGAAAAAGTACCTCTTCTCAAAAGATGAGGGGGCAGATGAGCTTTGGAACAAAGTCATAGAGCATTGGCTTTACAGCGAGTTTTACAAAGTAGGAAACCATCTTCAGATATTTAACCGTCGCCAAAGAGAGATCGGCAATCCCGAACTCAAATTTGACTACTTCGATATTGAGCTTGAGGGTGGGAAAGTATGCGCTTGGATGCATCTTAACTCCGAGAGCAGTATTGATCCTGAGCAAAACGAGCAACTGAGCCGTTTCCGTGAAAAACTCAACGAAGGTGCACTTGGAGAAAACCTTGTACACGTCATCATGCCTGAGCCTGATAACTACGAAATACAATATAAGCAAGGCATGATTGAAAAAGCCGAACGCGAGGCCGCCGAAGAACAAGCGCGCAAAGCTGCCGAAGAAGAAGAACGCAAAGCCGCAGAAGCCGCAGCACAGGCAGCCGATGAAGCATTTCTTGAGGCTCCCGAAGGACCAAGCGAAGAAGAGCTTGCCTTTGAAAAAGAGCGTGCTGAACTTGAAGAGAAATACAACCTCAAAGAACCGGATTTCACAATCGACTACAACATCTGGCGTCTTGAATATGCAGACGGCAGCACAAAAACCTACAATTCGGCCACGGATGAGTTTTTAGCGTAAGCGCAACTTTTGTGAGCCTAACTTTTACAAACGTTGTAAGGAGAGACCTGTGAATAAAACCGACAAAACGTCATTTGATAAACAAATCGCTGAGGTCGCCGTATGTGACGAGCGTATGATTAAGGTGCAAGGACCAGCCAATAGCGGCAAAACCGCAGCCCTTATCGCTCGCTGCACTTATCTCGTCAAAGAAGGAATAAAACCCGAAAGCATACTTTTTGTAAGCTCAACTCCGCTTAATGCAGGCAGTGTTCGTCATCGCTTGCGGAGTGCTTTTGCAAAAGCAGGACTTGATGGCGCAAACGATATCACCGTAAGCTGTGCTCTTGATATTTGCGCACAAGTACTCGACGTGCCAAGTGCACGCGAAGCGACAGGACGCGTCCCCCGTGTCTTAAATGACGCAGAATACAAATTCTTCCTTGAGGATGTGCGCACACTCGGACAACCCCGGCGCAGAATGCGCGGCATGCTTAATTATTTCTACCGTGGCTGGGCAAACCTAGAGAGCGAGAAAGAATGGCTTTTGCGTGGTGAAGGCGAAGAGGTCTGGAAGCACGCTGAGACGACGCTCAAACTCCGCGAAGCTATGCTTGCCCAAGAAACCCCCTATCTGTGCGCAAACTTCCTCAAAAGCGACGCCGGCATAGATTCTCGCGAAGCATATGACTATGTATGCGCTGATGATTTTCAAAATTTAAGCCGCTCAGAGCAAACGAGTCTTTGCCTTTTGGCAAAAAAGCAAATCATCGTAAGCGGAAACGCCGCAGAAACGAGCAGTAAACGCGACGGCTACCCC
>CAYNWQ010000011.1:0-12913 GCA_964400955.1 uncultured Gordonibacter sp.
CGAGCTCAGGACTTGCGAGCGAATGAGTACCCCAGGCGCGAAAAAATAAACGAGTGGCACCGGCATCAACGAAGTTAATCTTGAAATTAGTAAAGACCCTCGTGTGGGCGCGATCACTTTCCCCAATCCCTTGTAAACAAAAAGATCGCTCCCTCACGGGGGTCTTTAGCAAATTTATGACAATATCAAAATATCTTGAAAGTAACCAGCGCGTGGGCTATATTACGTGCTAACAGCGGCGCCCAGTGCCGGGTGGTGCGGTTAATTAATTAACCCGGTGGTCTTTTGGGTGAGCACCGGGTTCTTTTTTACCCTTTTTCATAAAGCTCCAGTTCAAACGACTCAATCATTATGGTATAGAGCAATAAATCGCAAAAATAAACAAAAAAATTCAAATAAATCATACATGATGATGCTGTGCAAATCACGCTTTCGACGTCATATTTCGCAGTGTTTCTACTCGATGCAGCATAGGAAAAGAGGGGGTGCGCAATGAGTGATTCTGATGAGAAAATCCAGCGTTTAGAAAAGCTAGAAGAAGCAGTATATAAGCAATCGCTTCATCGCGAGATTTTATATAAGACACTTGTTTTTTGCATCGAACAAAAAAATCTCAAAGAAGTAGAAGACTATATGGGCTCTCTGCCCGACTTCAAGCAAGCGGTACAAAGTCAATACCATCTTATTAGTGTATTGGTGCGCGCGGGTGGTCTCGACAAGTATTTCCTTGACGAAAACGGCAAGATACTTGATGAGAGCGCCTTTGAAGGTCTTGATGAAGACGAGATTGATGATCTTATCTGCGGCGAAGCTTACAAGACGACCGAGATTGGTAAAGAGTTTGTTGAGCAAAAAAATCCTATCGCCCGTATAAAAGAGCTTTTTGTAAAAGAACCCACGCGCAAAGAGTCCTACATTGAGCTTCTTAAGATGTGTCACGAAAAACCGCGTACGTATGCAGATATTTCAGCTTATCTCAAAGAAAAGGGTGTTTTGTTTCGCGAGGTAGATGGACAAAGACAGGCCATTCAGGCAAGCGTGTTTGTGGATAGACTACAACGCGCTGGCGCCTTGATATGGGACGGCAGTTGGAGTCTGACGAAGGAGGGGGAAAACTTTTTAGAAACGCTGCCGCAGTAATAAAAGCACAAGACAACTATTAGAGAGAGGAAAAAGCTTATGGCAGAAAGAACTAATCTGACTCGACGCAGCTTTGTTAAGGCTTCAGCACTTGCAGGAGCCGCGATGGCTATCGGCGCGTCGATGACGGACTCACTGGTGGAAACAGATGCAGCGTATGCTGAGACTCCCACCGAAACCCAGACCTTCTACACATCGTGCCACGGGTGCATCCAGATGTGCCCAGCGATAGCCTACATGGAAAACGGGGTCGTTACCAAACTCGAGGGTGATCCGCGTGCTCCAGTAAGTCGTGGCTCTTTGTGCATTAAGGGTCTCAACCAATTGCACACCATGTACAGCCCGCGCCGCATACTGCATCCTATGAAACGTGCAGGTGAGCGTGGCGAAAACAAATGGGAAATCATCTCATGGGACGAAGCGCTCGAGCTCGCTGCCGACAAAATCACGAGTATTATCGACCAATATGGCACCTATGCCTTCTTCGCAAGTGTAGGCGGCGGCGGTTCGTATTCATTTATAAACGCTATGACTATCCCTATGGCCTTTGGTTCGCCAACCGTATTTGAGCCAGGTTGTGCCCAGTGCTATCTGCCTCGTTGGAGTCTGTCAAAGCTCTTTTATGGTGGCAATGACCAATCGGTAGCAGACAATGCTGTGCAAGAGATTTTCAGGCCTGCTCCTGATAATAAAGCAGAAGTTGTTGTGTTGTGGGGTGCTCAGCCGTCAGTAAGTGAGACTGCGGAGTCTGGCCGCGGTATGGCTGAGTTGCGCGCGATGGGCGTAAAGACTGTCGTGGTTGACCCTAATTTCTCACCTGACGCGGTGAAAGCAAATGTTTGGCTGCCGGTACGTCCTGGCACAGACACTGGTGTTTTGCTCGCGTGGTATCGCTACATTTTCGAGAACAAGCTCTACAACGAAGAGTTCACAAAGTACTGGACCAATCTGCCCTTCCTTATTGATCCAGATACGAAGTTGCCCGTTGAAGCAAAAGAGCTTTTCCCGGATTATGTGTCACCTACGCCTGATAACACACCAGCTTATGTGTGCTACGACCTCAAGACTGCCTCAGTGCAGCCTTTCCCCTATAGCGCACCTGCAGACTCACCGGTTGACCCTGAGATATTCACGACGCAAGAGATTAACGGAAAGACCTATAAATCGGCAGGCCAAATCTATAAAGAGGAAGCCGAGCCTTGGACACCTGAGCATGCCGAAGAAGTATGCTGGGTGCCCGCAGATCGCATTGTAGAAGCAATCAAGCTCTACACCAGCGCAAACGTTGCGGGTATTGTGAACGGTGTAGCAGCAGACATGACCGAAAGCGCATCGCAAGTGCCTCTCGGTTGCATGGGGCTCGACTCCATCATGGGCTATATTAACACACCGGGTTGCACTATGACTCAGTACGGCGCGGGAAGCGTGCCAACTTCAAGGCCAGTTACCTACAACAACGGTTTTGCTGGCATGTTCTCTGACATGTACGGCATTGGTGCTGTTATCGGTATGAGCCCTGAGGAAAACGAAGCGCGCATCAAAAAGCTTGGCGAGGAAAATCCTCAGCAACAACTTGCGAACCAGTTGCTTGTTGACCGCTTGGGCATGAAAGACCATAAGGGACTTTATGCGTGGTGTCACTCTCATATCCCAACCGTGCGTGAGGCTATAGCTACAGGCGAGCCTTATAAGCCACGCGTCTGGTTTGACATGTCAGGTAACAAGCTTGCCATGTTGGGTAACGCCAAATCATGGTATGAAGTATTTCCGGAAGTTGACTTCATTATCGGTCAGTATCCTATGCTTACGTCATTCCATATCGAAGCAGCAGACCTTGTTTTCCCCGTACGCGAATGGCTCGAAGAGCCTATGGTTAACATGTGTCAGCTCAATACCACCTGGTTGCAAAATGAGCTCACCCACATCGGTGAGACGGTTTCTCATACCATCCCTGGTGCTCAGGTTATTAACCGTTGCAAAGAAAAATGGGGCGGCACTATGCCAGGTCTTGTTCCGGGATACATCGGAGAGGCTACTGAAGACGAGGTGCGCGCTTCTGTTGCGACTTCTCTTAAGGCACCGAGCTGGGAAGAGCTTATCAACAACACCGAAAAATACGTGCCTTGCGTAACGCCGGTCGAAGAATATTTCGCATATCATCAGCATGAAACCATTGTTGATGACGGTCTGCCGGCAGGTTTTGCTACTGAATCTCGCAAGATCGAGGTTTACTGTCAGATCTTGCTGAAGCTTGCGCGCACCGGGTATCCGTTCTGTTACCCCGAGCCGCAAGAGGCATGCGAGGACTACAGCCCAATTTGTAAATTTATTGAGCCAGCAGAAAGCCCCTATAGCGGTCTTGATGACGCCGATGAGTATCCTTTCATCTTGACTTCTGGTCGTGTGCCTTATTTCCATCATGGCACCATGCGTCACGCTGCTTTCTCGCGCGAGCTTTATCCTGCGCCTGACGTGCGTATTAACCCGCGCAGTGCAGAAAAGCTTGGTATCAAGCACATGGACTGGGTAAAAGTTACCAGCCGCCGTGGCGAAATACACGGACGTGCTTATCTTACCGAGAGCATGAATCCTAATGTGGTTTGGATGGAACGCTATTGGAACCCAGAGTGCTATGACGCTTCTGTCCCCGAAGAAAAACAAACCGCCGGTTGGCGCGAATGTAATGTAAACGTACTTACTAAAAACAGTGCTCCATTTAACGAGGTATACGGTTCATACACCAACAGAGGCTTTACTGTAAAGGTAGAAAAGAGCGAAAAGCCTGACAACATCTGGATTGAGCCAGAGGAATTTGAGCCATTCTTGCCAACGCTTAAGAGTGAGCCTGTGACAAAGGATGTGGTGTTCTAATGAGAAGATGTTTGGTTATAGATCTTGATCGCTGCAGCGGTTGCGACTCTTGCATAGCAGCGTGCAAGCACGAGAACAATATCGATCTCGGAAACTATTGGAACCGTGTACTTGCAGTTGGTCCTTTTGGCACCCATCCAGACATCGAGATGTACTGGCTGCCGGTGCAATGCCAGCAATGCGAAAACCCGGCGTGTGTGCATGTGTGCCCAACGGCAGCAAGCTATCGCGACGAGAAAACCGGTGTTGTGCTCATCGACAAGGCGAAATGCATCGGTTGTCAGTATTGCATGATGGCTTGCCCCTATGGTGTGCGTACTTTCAACAAGAAAGAAAAAGTTGTCGAGAAATGCACGCTTTGCAGTCACCTTACCGCAGACGGATCTGATGAACCGGCATGCGTACATAACTGCTGCTGTGGTGCGCGCTATTTTGGTGACATCGATGACCCCGACAGCTCAGCCGCAAAAGCAATAGCGGCGGCAGATCCGGCTAACGTGCATCACTTGCCCGACCCGGGTGACGCGAAGCCCGCAACCGTTTATATTCTTTCGCCAGAAACTGCGGCTTGGAAGGAGTTGGTGTAAATGGAAATCCAGTGGCCTTTGGTTATTTTTAGTTTGCTCGCCGGATGCGGCGGAGTGGGCATAGCCTCCATCGGCATCTCGGAGGCTTTAGGGATTGCGAAAAAATCGCGCATTCCTGCGGCAATTGTTGGATTGGTATTTCTTATCGTCGGTGGCTGTGCTTCAGTTTTGCACTTAGGACAGCCTGCCAATATCATGGCAGCTGCGGCTAATATCTTTTCATTTAGCGGCATCTCGGTTGAGCTGATTATGCTCGGCACAAACGTAGTGGTAGCTCTCGTTTACCTCTTGTTGGTGTCCCGCGAAAGTGCCGCCGCAAAGCCTGTTTCTTTTATCGGTATACTAACAGGCATCGTGCTAGCGTTTGTGGTTGGCAACGGCTACATTATGGAGTCTCAGCCAAACTGGAGCACCATTATGCTTCCGCTTGCGTATCTGGGTAGCGGCCTTGGCAGCGGCACAGCTCTCTTTGCTGCTGTTATGGCGGTGAAAAAAGAAGAGCAAGCTGACTTTAAGGCGTTTTCTCCTTTTGCAATTGGCGGTGCAGCTTTGCAACTCGTGAGTTTCCTTGCCTATGGTGCTGTGCTCGGGTTTGCTGTTGACGCTGCTCTATTTTGGCTTGGTGCTATCGTTGTAGGTTCGCTCGTGGCTCTCGTAGGCGCAGTGCTAATGAGCAAGCAAAATGCATGGGCTTATGTGGCTGTGATAGCGGCTCTTATCGGAGGTTTATGTATCCGCGCTGTCATGTGGTTGGTAGGAACTGGCTTCTTGGCTCTTTTAGATGCAGCTGCCGCTCACACTATATTAGGATTTTAAAACATTCACTGCTTAGTTTTTAGCATAAGATTTTTGAGAAACCTCGGGTTATAACCTAAAGCTATAAGTAGTAAAAACAGAAAAGGGCACGGCTATGGAAGACAAAGAAAACGTTTTGGTGGAAAATGAAAAAAGCGACGCGGATTGCGAAGCTGTAGCGAGTGAAGTTGCTGCGAGCGAAACTGCGGTAAGTGGAGTTGCGGCGGGCGACGACGTAGCGGATGGTACTACAGCAAGTGCCGACGCAGCAAGCACCGCCAAAGCAAGTGAAACTGATTCGCTCGAGAGCGATTTGCTTAGCGCGCTCGAAGGCAGAGCAGAGTTTTACGAAACACTTGCCGCATTTTATTTCAAACCGCTTTCGCTTGAGCAAATTGAAACCATGGCGCAAGCAGATTTTTCGCCTTACGCTGAGATTAACGAGCTGTTTTCCTCGGGCTTTAACGACATAACACGCTACCTCAGGAAACGCAATACTGGCACACGCCAAGAGCTTGCTGTTGACTTTACGAGTTCTTTTGGTGGGGTAGCAGTGTATGAAGGAAAGTCGGCCGTGCCCTATAAGTCTGTCTTTACCAGTGATGATGGCCTTATGTATCAAGAGGGTTACCAGGAAGTATTCAAAGCGCTGAAAGAAGAGTCGGTTAAGCTGCGCGATGGGCTCGACTGGCCAGATGACCATCTCTCTTTTATGTGTCAATTCATGGCGCTTTTAAGCAGACGTATCGCAAAAGCTTATGAGGAGAAAGACTACGAGGAAGCATTGCGCCTTATAGAGAGCTCGCAAAGTTTCTTAGAACAACATATTATGTCGTGGTTTCCTGATCTGCATGATCTTGCGTCAAAGCTTATTAAGACTCGTTTTTATCGCGGTGTATTAAAAATCACGCAAGGGTTCTTTGAGCTTGACACAGAAACCTTGAAAGATATGGCAAGCGTCGTGGAAGGATGTATGCAATGAGTACTCACCAAGACTTACGCCTAAGAGACGATCGTGACGTCGTAGAAGACACCGACGTTGCCGCGAATGCCGCCGATGTCGCCGCAGATGCCGCCGATATCACCACGGACGCTGTCGATGCCGCCACGGATGCCGCCGATATCACCACGGACGCTACGAAAGACGCTGCTCAAGACACTTCAAAAAAGCACGCACTTTCGCGCCGTGCACTTTTTGCAGGTACGGGTGCATTTGCGGCAATGTTTGCAGTGGGTGGGGTAGCTTATGCTTTTGATGGCAAGGGTGCACTCGTGCGCCCTCCGGGAGGTCAAGATGAGTCACACTTGCTTGGTGCTTGTATCAAGTGCGATCGTTGTCGTAGCGCTTGTCCTCATATGGTAGTAGATATCGCACATCTCGAAGATGGATTTTTGCAAGCACGTACACCGAGTATGTCTTTTGCTAAGGGCTATTGCGATTTTTGCGAAGGGAAAGATGAATATTTATGCGTGGCAAATTGTCCTACTGGCGCTCTCGTTGCCGGTTTTGACCCTACGCATGACAAGCTTGGTATAGCGAAAGTAGATACCGATGAGTGTCTGCTTTATCGTGGCGCCGCAGGTAGATGCTCGAAAGAGTGCATTGCGGCTTGCACATGGGATGCACTTTCGTGGAGTGAGACAGAAGGACTCGTTGTTAATGAGGATGCCTGTAACGGTTGCGGTAGATGTGAGCATTATTGCCCGTCTACCTCATATGGTAGTTATACCGGTTCAGGTAAACATGGCATTAATGTTGTTGTGCAAGAAGGGGTTGCATAATGGATACAAAAGATGAGCATGTAGTGAGTGTTGAGTCAGGCGAAAAAGCTGTCGCGGATGGATGTGTAACTAGCGAGCATGGACATTTAGAACATAAACCCGTAGAGCACAGCGCCGCCCCGCGACGCATCAAGACATCAACACTACGCGGGCTTGTGGCCGCTGGAGTATTTGTTGTAGTGGGAGTGAGTCTTGCCTGTGCGACAGGTACGGGTACGATTTCGTCTTTTGGTTATAACGCTGTTGCGGCGATTTGTCCTCTTGGTGCACTGGAAAGTTTCTTTGGCTCGTGGTCATTTGTACCTCGTGCATTCATTGCCCTTATCGGGGTTGGGTTGATTGCTTACTTTACCGGCAAGGCATTTTGTTCATGGATTTGCCCAGTGCCTCACGTACAAAACCTTTTCAAGACAAAAAAACGTCGTGCGCGCGAGCAAGCTGAAAGAGATCATGCAGCTCAGGTGTCTCTTGAGAGGTACAACGAAAATCAGAGCATCTCTCACAAAACTGTTAAACCCGATATGCGTCATGCAGTCCTAGGCGGCGCACTTGCTTCGAGTGCGGTGTTTGGTTTTCCGGTTTTTTGTCTCATATGTCCTGTTGGCTTGTCTTTTGCTACCTTTATTTTGCTTTGGCGTTTCGTGCAATTTAACGAGGCATCATGGGGCATTATCGTCTTTCCTCTTATCATCATTTTAGAGGTGGTCGTATTGCGCAAATGGTGCGGACGCATTTGTCCTATGGGTGCGTTGTTATCGCTCATAAGCGCGAAAAGCAAGCATTTCCAGCCTAAAGTCAACCATGAGATGTGCTTGAGGGATACCCACAATGCATCTTGCAAACATTGCGCTGAAGCCTGTCCTGAAGAGATTGACCCGGTGGCAAACCTAGGAGACAATTCTATGTCAGAATGCTTGCGTTGTCGTAGCTGTGCTGATGCTTGTCCTATGAAAGCGATTACTTTACCTTTTCGTTCTAAGTAGCTTTTATTTTCGTGTGGCTACAAATTTTCGTCGGTTTACGCTAAAATGTGGGAAGGCGTAAGCTTGCGCGAAGGGGGATATATATGGCACATGGAGTAAAAGCCTCGCAAGGCAAAGACGCAGGTCTTGCTTATAATCTGGTAGACGTGTGGCCATCGTTGCCGTTTTTAGCATACGGCGTTTGGCTTGCCTGGGCAGCGTGCATGTATAGCGGGTCTTTTTGGATTTCTGATACTGACATGGATAGCTCAAATCTATCTGAGCTCTATATCGTATCAACGCTCAGCTTCGCTGTGGTCTTTGTTGCCTGTGCTTTCTTAAAAAAACGTGGGCTTGAGAATATCTGCAGTAATAAAATCACGTTTTTAGGTGGCATCGTTGCTGCTCTAGGGGCTATTTTGGTTATTGGAGTTGGTCCTTATTATCTAGGAGTTTATATTACACTCGACCCGCTTTTTTGGCTTGGCGCAGCTTTGACGGGTGTGGGTTCTGCATTGATGGCAATGCGGCTTGGTGCGATGTATGGCGTTTTGGCTCCGCGGCATTCTTTGCTTTGTACAGCGACATCTCAGGTGGTAGTTACGCTCATATTTTTTACGATTTTAGGCACTCCTTATTATGCACCTGTCGCGGGTGGTCCTAGTTGGTCGGGCATTATTGGATTTATACTTTTACCTATAGGAACGGCGTTTCTTATCGCTTTGCCCCGTTCTAGCAAACTGCCCATAGTTAACTCAGAAACTTACAGCGTAAATAAGCGAGAGATGCCAGCGTCATTCTGGAAACTGGTCATACTTTCCTTTATATTACCAGCTATAGCGGGCATTTCGAGGGGAACGCTTATCAATGGACTTGAGCCTGGATTTACGCTAGAAAGTAATTCGCTACTGGCATTAATGAGACTGCCTATAGCTGCTGTGTTTGTTGCCATATCTTTGTCGCCTCGCGCCAAGCAACTCAATTCTGGCAAGCTCTTTTCCATGATTGCTCTAGCTATGATGGTGCTTATGACCTGCATTCCTTTATTTGATCCAAAAAACGACGTTTTAAGCATCTTGATTTTTGCAGCGTATATAATCTTCGATTTGGTGCTGTGGTGTTTGCTTGCGTTAGTAGTGCTACAAAAACGCATCTCGCCGCTTATCGTCTTTGGTTTTGGACGAGGGGCTTTTATGCTAGGAAGTGCACTTGGCTGGGCGTTTGGCGCTTATGTGTTGCCCTATGCTATAACAGGTAATGCGCTTATTGTGTTTTGGGTGATTTGTGCAGGTATTGTTTTGGCTTCGTCGGTTTTGCTTTTTTCTGAGCGCGACTCAGAAAAGCTCTTTTCTCCTATCAACGAAGACGAGTTGACGCTTGAGAGTCTTATGGATGTCGACTGGGGCGAAGGCGAAGTAAAGACAGCCGAAAAACAAGGTAGGTTTTCAAAAGCGCTTGATGTTTTAGCGCAAGAATACAAACTTACGCCGCGTGAGCAAGACGTGCTGCGCTGTCTTAGCATGGGCAGAGGTAGTGAGTTTATCGCCGAAAAGCTCAGCATCTCGTGGGGTACTGCTCGCACGCATACACACAACGTTTACGTAAAGATGAATGTGCACTCTCGCGAGGAACTTATCGACTTGCTCGACGATGCGATAAAAACTCAGTAGCGAGCCGTGGCAGTGAGCTGCAGTAATGAGCCGTGGCAGTGAGCTGCAGTAATGAGCCGTGGCAGTGAGCCGCAGTAATGAGCTGCAGCAGTGAGCTGCGTAAAATCCGTTTGGGAAATAAGTCACAGCTCGGGCAGCAAACTACCACTTTGGCAATGAGTCACATCTCGGAAAACAAACCGAATCTCGGGCAACAAGCTACAACTCCGTTTGTTGGATGAGCTCAATAAGCTCTTGCTGGGAGTGGATGTCAAGCTTTTGATAGATATGCTGACGATGTGTGCTCGCTGTGCCTTTTGAGAGCAGGAGTTGTTCTTGTACGTAAGGTAGATTGCGCCCTTTTGCGAGTAACATCATGACTTCTATTTCGCGGCCCGATAGCTTATAGGTACTTGCAACCTTTTGGCACTTCTCGTGAAAACGGCGGCGGTGTTGGGTAGGTAAGAAGTCCATAGTATGTATCAAATCAGTTTCGGTAAATACAAAGCTGCTGGTTATGAGTACTGCAACAGTGCATATTGACATTATAGGTGCTATCGATGCGAGGGAGATGCCGATATTGAAGCGTATCCATCTGCCTAAGGCAATACCCAAAAGAGGACCGAGTGCCCATCCTGCGCGTACGAGTGAGAATGTAGCTATGCGTAAACTTTCGTCTTGAGAACATATCCCGGTTATAACAATCCATATCAGCATGCTAAAGCATGCGTACGAGGCCGTATTAACGGCCTGTGCTATAAGTATGCCTGCTTCTCCATAAGCTAGGGGCAGAGGTAACAAAAGCATAGATATAGCAAGCATAAGGATAAGTACATGGTAACAATTACGTGCCATATGCTCTTCGCGTCTGTTGATAAGTATAAGAGCAATGCCTACAGCAACTATGGTTGCTATTGCTGCTGCTACAGACGATACTGCAGAATACCAAGTACCGCCATGACCAACAATGCCCATTTGCACATAAAGCGTGCGGGCTGTTTCGTTCGCAAAGCCAATGAGTGCAGAGGCAACGACAAACTTTATCATATATAGCTTCCAGCGCTTGCTTACAGGAGGCTGGTTTTTTTCATTGTTGTGGTCGTTTTTGCGCCCGAGTAAGTTAAAAACGCGGTAGGGGTGTTCGGGTTCGGCGGCACCTGTTTCTTCAAGCAAATGCATACCTATTTTCAATAATACTGCTGCAGCAAGTGGCATAGATGCCGCAAATGCGCTTGCCTCCAAAGAGCCAAACAATAAAGAAATAGAAAATAAGAAAGCCGAAATAACGGTACCGGTAGCAGCAGCGATTACGCAAGAGCGTGTACACAAGCGGCTAAATGCCATGCCGAAATGCACAAGGTAAATCCCTGAAGTTACTCCTGACATGATTCCAGAAATATACATGCAAACACCACTGATGCTTGGGTTTAAATAGACAGATAGTGGGGTAATGAGTGTTGCAAACGATATAGAAATGGGTAAAACCCAAAGCGCAGCGGTACTTTGCAATATCTTTGCCGTTGTCTTTTGGTAGATACCAGCAAAAAGAAGTGTCAAACATACGGCGATAATGCTAATAAGATAGACGGTATCGAGCACGTATTCGGGCATAGACGCTGAGGCGTAAAGTCCAACGCTATGAAAATTCATGGAAACCCATGACATAAAACAAGCGTGCGCGAGACCTACGAGCAACTCCGGAAATGTTGGAAGGTTATAAGTGCGCTTTTCGCCTTGCTCTGTGGTTTGCTTTTCGCCTTGCTCTGTGGCTTGTTTTGCGGTTTGTTTCGCGCTTTGCTTCGTCGTCGCGCGGTTTCGATTTGCGTTTGTCTCGTCTCGCTTTGCGTCTTTTGCCCCTGAGGCGCTCTGCGTTTCTTTTTGTGTCCTTTGATTTTGACTTAAACTCATCGCAAAATCTCTCCTCCTTTGTCTGCAAACTTGCCTTTTCCCCTCAAGTTGTGCACACATTTACGGGCTTCATTATAGCATGAGAGCTTCTTTCTGCTAAAAAAAGTGCCTTCATTCGAAAAGTTTTTTTGTCGACATTTCCTAAAAGCCCAGCTCGGATAGCATCATGCTCTAAGCATGATGGAAAAATTCCCAAAAAAGTGCTCAGTGGTGGATGTGCGAATTAATTGTGCGCATAGTGTGGAGACGTCTTCGAAATCCGAAAAAAATCTGGAAGGGGGAACTATGAAAAAGCTGCTTATGACACGCCGAACATTCACGAAGACTGCTGCTGTAACGGCCGCTGTGTTGGGCGCATCTACTTCTTTTGGGCAGGCTTTAGCACAGACGAGTGGAGGTGAAACATCAAGTGCCGGTGAGGTTAAACACATACGTTCTTGCTGCCGTGGTTGCGGCAAAATGGAATGCGGTGTGTGGGTGACCGTACAAGACGGCAGAGTGGTCAAGTCAGAAGGCGATGAGAGCGCCTTCCAAAGTGCTGGTAACCACTGCGCTAAAGGTCAAGCATCGCTGCAAGCGGCCTATCATCCGTCGCGTTTGCGCTATCCAATGCGCCGTACCACACCAAAGGGTCAAAACCCAGAGTGGGAACGTATCACGTGGGATGAGGCTTACAAAGAGACAGCCGAGGCCATACAAGCCAACCAAGAAAAATACAGCAAAGCAACCTGTATGTTTATGGGTGGTACATCACGTATTTGGGCTATGGGCCCTTACTCTGCTTTGAAATCTTGCTTTGGTAGTCCAAATGGCATCCAGGCAAACGAGATTTGCAAAGGCCCTCGTTTTTATGCAACGAGACTTGACGCATCAAACGCGTACAGCTGGATGGAAGTGGTTGGTCGCCCGCGTGTATTCGTACAATGGGGTGGCGCTTCTGAGTTGTCAAACTACGACGATAGTTGCCGTACAACCGTAGACGTTGCAACGCGTGCTGACTATCATATCTTGGTTGACCCGCGTCAAACAAACCTTGGTAAAGAGGCAGACATCTGGGTTAACTTGCGTCCTGGTACTGACGGCGCGGTTGGCAACTGCTGGGCACAGGTTATCATTGAAAACGATTTGATTGATGATATGTATGTGCGTAAATGGATGAACGCCCCAATGCTCGTAGTCGAAGAGGAGAGCTTTGAACCTACCGAGTGCGCATCCACTT
>CAYNWQ010000012.1:0-12723 GCA_964400955.1 uncultured Gordonibacter sp.
GCCTACCTGACAAAAGTGTTAGGTTTTTTAAATGCCCAGTTCAGATGACTAAAATAAGGGCTGGCTTATGCTTGTGTGCGTATATAGCGTGCTATGGCAGTTACTACCGTAGTTGAAATCGTTAAGTAAGCGAGAAAGATACCACGAGAGTGACTCCATTTGCATGTGGGCGCCGCATCAAGCAGACAGACTAGCTCTCGGTTATCTAGGCTACACGAAAGGAAGAAGAGCAAGAAGGAGGATAGAGACAAGCTCCTAGTTGTAGCAAACTGTAACCGAATAGTATTACAAGTGGAAAAAAGAAAGGAGAAAGTGTTTATGGAGAGAGTCAAAACAAAGCTTTTGGGCATCATGGTAGCTGCCCTTGCGGTCATGGCTATCTTGCCAGCGGCCGCATTTGCAGACCCGTATGTTACCGTTCACTGGGACGGACACTATGACTCAACGAATGGGACGTATGTGTACAATAAATCCGCGGTGGTTGAACTGACGGGTATTAGCGAGTCTGTCTCGGGTCAAAACTATATTGGCTACAACTACGCCAAAAAAACCGATCCTCTAAGTTGGCAAGTTGCAGCCGTAGAAACTTATGTTCCGCTGGAAAGAGTATTTTCATCGGCAGTTTGCGCGGGAGAATCTGCAAGTACGGCTTGGAACAATGGTGCCTATATGATTATAGCAACCAACGATATGCCATTCGTTTCTTCAACGAATACGGCTTACAACAAGTATCTCGGGTCTAAGGAAGCTTGGACTAAGCAAAACCTATTTGATTTGGGATCGCTCAACTTTTATAAAACAGTTATACACAGCACCGACCTCGATGATAGCTCAGTTTGGGGGGATTCCTTAAGTCGAGCATTGGCAAAGCCTATTTTAGCTCTTGACTGGGCTACGGGTACGCTTTCGACAACGAGCGGTAATGCAGATGCACTGCGTCAGACTCTTGCCCCGACTGCTATAAAGACGCCGCGTTTGTTTTATGGATTGCCAGAAGTAAGTTCTACGATGACCGCTAATGTTTATGGGCAACGATTCCCGTATACTGTAACTGACATTTATCTTTACAAAGATAACTAAT
Source organism: uncultured Gordonibacter sp. (assembly GCA_964400955.1). Taxonomy (GTDB): domain Bacteria; phylum Actinomycetota; class Coriobacteriia; order Coriobacteriales; family Eggerthellaceae; genus CAJFUR01. The sequence continues at coordinate 1,082 of CAYNWQ010000012.1, forward strand.
AAGATTAATAATCTCATTTTTTGGTCATAAATAAGTTTAAGTATCAAATTAAAAAGGTGGTAAATAAGTGAAAAGACTAAAACTATTAGGAGTGATAGTGGCAGCCATGCTTTGTATGTGCTGTGTCCCTGCACTCGCATTTGCAAAAGGTAATATTCCCGAACCGTTGCCGGACAATATCGGTGTTTATGACGATACAGAAACGGGCATCAAGTATGTTTATATGGTGAGTACACAGGATAATACGGCTACGCTTGGATACATTTGCCTTGACAACATGAAGGAAGGTACTACAGAGGTTAACATCCCAAGTACAGTGTCGTATAAAGATACAAGCTATACCATAACATCTTTAAATCCTCTCGCACGAATAACTGATGAAGATGGCTATTTTGTTGCTTATGTTAACGGTACTAATTTGTCACAGCCAAATATCTTTGCCGAAGATACAGCATGGCCACAAGGAATTGACGAGAAAGCAAAAAGTATAACAAGTGTTATTATTCCGTCTACGGTAAAAGAGACTGGAAGGTACTGTTTTCGTTACTGCACCGGCCTAAAAACGGTTACTTTTGCAGAAGGTTCTCAATACGAAAAAATGGAAACTTTTGCTTTTGATCACTGTACCTCATTAGAGAACATTGTATTACCAGAAGGACTAAAAACGATTGTTCAGGCTTCAGAAGCAAGTCAAACTCAGCAATTTGGTGGTTGTACCTCGCTGAAAAGTATATTTATACCGGCGAGCGTAGAGGCGCTTCCTGGTGGTATGTTTGGTGACTATGGTTTTTATTGTACTAATCTCGAAAAGATAGAATTTGGTAAAGGTAGCAAGTGCACTCTGCCTGAAAACTTCACGCTCCTCGGCGACTGTAAAATTGAAACATTCACTCTTCCAGATGGTCTGGATTGGGTCTCAATGAAAGCGTTTGGGCGAGCAACAAAGCTGAAAGAGATAATTATTCCATACACAAAAGATACTTCTGATGAGTCATCGACGGCAAAGTTTACTTTTCATCAATGTGGTAAGTATGATCAGGTACAAAGTGTAAACAATATTGTGTTTACCGGAGACTTAGACGAGATAGCTCTTGGCTCTACTGATTCTGCTAAAAATTTTGGAGCAGCAACTTCTATTAACTTTATCTTCACAGGTAACGTTTCAAATGTAAAAATGCCCGATCCTGGCTGCTTTAGCAGTTTGACAAGCAAGTCTTTTGCTGCAAACGATCCTGAATACAGTGACGCAGAAGGGGCAGAAAACGCAGCCCTGCCAACATGGTGCAACACGGCAAACTACAAATATGCGCAAATAAAGAAATTTGTTGCAACACTTAACGGGCCTTCAATCTATACAGGTGGTCCCGTAGATGCTAATATCACAGTGACCGGTGGAGGACGTGAGCTCGTAGAGGGCGTGGATTACAAACTTACCTACGAGAACAATGTAGAAATTGCTGCTACAAAGGATGCCGCATCTGTTACGATAACCCCCCTGTCTGGTGAGTTCTATGGAAGTGAACAGACCTTGCGGTTTGATGTTGTAGGTCCTGAAGGAAAGAATCACTGGGCGCAGGAGCTGGCCGGTGATAGCCGCTATGATACGGCCCTTGCAGAGGCTGTAGCTGCATATCCTAAAGGTTGCTCTCGTCTTATTGTAGCTTCTGGAGAAAACTTCCCGGATGCTCTAGCGGCTACTGCGCTTGCTGGGTTGATGAATTGTCCTGTTATGATTACTCCTTCAGCGGCAATGTGCGATCAGGTAAGAACTGCTATTCTCACCTTGGGTGTCGATAATGTTGTTATTGTTGGCGGTGAATCGGCTGTTTCAAGTGCTGTATATGACTCGCTTTCTGCTGTGTTGGGCGGCTGGCGCCACGTTGATCGCGTGGCGGGTGCAGACCGTCAGGCTACTGCGCTTGCTATATACAACTACGGCATGAAATGGGCTAAAGATAATAAAGCTGAAGGATGGGGTAAAACAGCAATTATTGCTACAGGCATGAACTATGCAGATGCTCTGTCTGCTTCTTCTTATGCGTTTGCTACAAAGTCTCCCATTTTCTTGACGGACTCAGAAGGTGCTCTCTCTGCAGATATCAAGGCAGTACTCGCTGAAAGCTTCAGCGGAGCTATAGTGCTTGGTGGCGAGTCACGCGTCTCTGCTGCAACGTATAGCGAACTACAAACGCAGTTTGGTGAGGATAACGTGAGCCGCTTCTCTGGTGACGACCGTTATGCTACAAGTGCATCATTTGCTAAATGGGCAGTGGACAAAGGTGTTCTTACTTATCAGGGAGCTGCTATCGCCACGGGCAAAAACTTCCCCGATGCCCTTGCTGGTGCTCCAGTGATTGGCCTTGAAGGGTCTGTTCTTCTTTTGGCAGACGAAGGCGGCACCGCTGCTCTCGATGGTTTGTTTGACGCAGAGGGCGATATAACGCGTATTCGTTACTTTGGTGGTGAAAGCGCTGTTTCACAAAGCCTTCGTGACTTTGTCGAGTCTGGCTTAGACTGGGAATAATCTTAGCTAGCAGTCTCGTAAAATAAGGAAGGAGGTGGCAAGTGCTGCCTCCTTCCCTTGTATATGATTGTTGCTTATAGAGCAGAGGTTCGTCTTAGTTTTGCGAATTGCAAGTCATGTGGATGGTGCAGGCATTTCAAAATCGCAAGCTACTCGAGTCTAATTCACGCACCTTTGCTCTCTGTGCAACAAAAAATACCGCACATACTCTCATGGAAAAGAAAGGCTTAGGATGAAAAAGATAGACACACCTACACGAGTAAAGCGTAAGCGCCTGCCTTATATCTTAGTTGTCAGTATACTTGCGGTTGTGCTTGCTTGCGCGGGGGCTTTTGCTTGGGCTGCAAACTATTTCGAAACCGATTACACGTGGTATACCAAAAACCCTAATGCTACAGAGTTTAAAATTTCAACAGCAGGGCAGCTTGCTGCACTTTCAAGCCTTGTCGGAGGTGTTGCTCCTGAAGAAGTGGCAAGTAGTGCGCTATCTTTTGAAGGAAAGACAATATCGCTTACAGGCGACCTTACTCTTTTTGGCGCTTCAAGCGATGAGGGGTTTTTAGGTAATGAGTTTTTCCCGATAGGGTCTGCAGACACTCCTTTCCAAGGCACGTTTAATGGATGTGGTCACAGCTTAAGATATCTGCGTATCACAGACGAAACTGCTAATGATTGGGGTTATACCCATATAGGACTTTTTGGCTACTGTGGAGACAAGTCAACGATTAAAAATCTTGAGCTTGATGATACATGCTCAATCAAAATCGAGTGTGCAGACACAAAAACAACCCTTAACTATATAGGCTCTCTAGTAGGTGAATCTGCCGGCAAAATAGAAAACTGCATCTCGCGAGCAAAAGTCTCTGTTGTATGGGATGATGGTAATCAAGGTAGCTCACGTGACCTTGCAAACAATGTGGTTGCAAGCTATATAGGGGGTCTAGCTGGTACGTGTGATGGGGGTATAACAGACGCTCAATTTAGTGGTTCACTTACGCTAAAAGTTAAAGCAGATGCTATATATGATAAAGCTACTAAAAACACTGATGCAGTAATAACTTCTTACATCGGCGGCGTAGTAGGTAGAGTAGGTATAGCAGATGATGCCGGCATGGGCACAAGTCCTGCGATGACAAATTGTAAAAATATGGGGAACGTGACGGTACTCACTACTGGTTCAGGCGGCGAGGCTGCTGCAGGTGGATACCAAGATGTAAAGAGTGGACTTGTAGGAGGAGTGGCTGGGTATGCCGCAGGTAATGTATATAACTGCACAAATACAGCCGATGTGCTTACCACTTCATACATCCCTGCGGCTACTGATGCCCAAACTCCCGATACGGTGTATGGCTATGACAATATGGAAGAATGCGGATATGCTCGCGCCGAAGGAGGAGGAGAGCGTGTAGGGGGCGTTGTAGGAGGCTGGCGTGTAAACGGCGAGACTGGACATACGGCATCTAAATACGACCCAGGTTTCTATGGCAAACAAACAACAGGCACTGCAGACGAGATAGTAATGAGCGGGTGCACAAACACCGGATACATTAGTGGTCTAGCAAGTGTAGGCGGCGTATGTGGCGTAAGTGGTACCTATACTACCATTACGCGCTGCATAAATGGTGACCCACTCTATGTTTATCGTGATGATACTTACGGGCGCGTGCGCTCTACTCGTTGGAACAAACCATGCACTGGCGGCATCGTAGCACGTACTTATGGGGATGTGTCTTACTGTAGAAACCATGGCGAAGTAGAAAATACTTTGACTGGTTACTACAACGGTGGCATCGCGGGATATATTGGGCTATATACTGACAGTTCAGGCAATATCGCACAAGAAACTCCTGAAGTGTGGGCTTGCTATAACACAGGTCAGGTACATGTATCTACCCATGTCTCTATCAAAGACCCATATCGTTCGGGTTCTATAGTAGGTGGAAACGAAGGGTATGTGCATGATTGCCTTTATCTATACGGCACGCTCAATGCTTCTCAAAAACCGCTAGAAGCAGCTTTTGGTGAAGATTATGGCACACAGGCTCGTGTACAGGTAGCTTTTGCGTCAGCCGAGCAAGTAACTCAATATGGCGATAGTAGTTCTCTTGTTATTACTGCTTCTCAAGCATCAGCTGCACTCAACGCATCTGCAGCAGTAGAAGAATGGAAAAGCTACTGGCTTGTTAATGCGTCAGTAAATAATGGATATCCAGTACTTGATGGTGAAGCAGAAACTGATGGTATAGCCGATCTCTCTTTGATGCAACCAAGCGTTGAGTTAGTAGAAGATGCGCGTTATTCTGCGGCGTATAATCCCATACCAACGCTTAGCGTCAGTGTTGTCGTAAACGGAGAAAAACGCACGCTTTATGAAAATGCTGACTATATCGTTGTGCCAGATGAGGCTGCTTTAGGGCAGGCTCCCTCTAGTGCAGGAGAGCGTCCCTATAAAGCATCTATCAAGGGCATAGGTAACTATGAGGGTACCATACAGGATTGTGCAGACTACGGCATCACAAAAGGCCTTTTTTCTGAGTGTAGTGTGGTAGTAGCTTCTACGACATATCGAGAGGGCATAGACCAAAGCAGCCCTGAAGTGAGCGTTATTGATGCAGCGGGAGTTGCGGTGCCTGCAAGCAGTTATACCTATGTTATCAACAATGGTGATCCGTGTGTAAACGCGGGCGAATATACGGTTGTAGTAAATGCTGCAGAAGATAGTTATTACACTGGACGAATCGAGGGAACATACACCATAGACTATATCAGTCTAAAAAATGACTGCGATGTAATAGGTATGGCATACCAAGGTCGCTACTGGATGTATGATGATATAGCAGGCAAGCTCTATGAGGTAGAACTTGAAGATGGAGCCACAGAGCTTACACGAGATGATAAAACCGGAAAATATAATATTAAGGGGTTCGAGTTTTATAAGGATGATGCAGACGCAGAAGATCGCACACTTTCTCGCGCGACACCTAAATACACCGATGAGAATGGTTTGCCTATATATGGAATGGCCGTTGATTACACAGGAGAAACTATCAGGCCAGATATCATTGGGGTCTTATATGAAGGGAGCGTTTTACCTGGAGGCTATGATGTTCCACAAGACCAGCGATACTATAAAGCGATCTCCGGTTATACCAATGGTATTTATACAGGAATTGGCGGCGGAAATATAGAAGCGTCAGAACCCGGACAGATGCTCATAGGATACGAGAGCAGAAAAACGAGAGATTACGTTATCATGCTTTTTGACATCAATCCTATTAAAGTTTCGTCTTCTGATATTTCGTGGACGCAGTCAGTAAGATCGCTTAAATACAATGGTGGTCAATCATACGAAAAGACCTCTTTAGGTTTTGTGCTCTATTGTAATGGCAAAAAAGTTGATGAGGAAAATTATAATGTGACACCAGCGTACTCAGTGTCATCTGGCGGTTCAGGAGCTAAACATAGCGGCTCCGCGATGACTTACAATGTGGGCGATAATCTTTACTATACGGTGTCATTTAAAGAGGGTGGCAGTATAAGCTGCGCTGATATAGAGGTAGGTCCTTGGACGGTCATAGATACACAAACGAACATAAACGAAGACTTCATCAAAGTGGAAGTTGATGAGACCGGACAGTCTTGGACGCTCAATGGTCCATCTCCTATAAAAGTGAGAGTTATTGATACGCGCACAGACACCGTGCTTGAAGAAGAGAAAGACTATACCGTTACAGACAATAGGGGTCTTTCTACTGCATGGTATGAGCACAAGTATCCTACTGTGACGAACTATTACAATGAACGCCCATGGATTCAAATATGGGGAAAAGACGCTTATACAGGTGTGAGAGCGGTTATTACCACTATGGGTTCGGCTATTGTTAAGGCAAGTGACCTTGAACCTAACTCTCCTTCTTATACGGGGCTTGCTCGTGTTATGTTTCTTACGCAAAAAGATGGCGAGCCGACCGTATATGGAAACATTCCCAGCCTTTATAAATCAGCTAAGGGAAACACTTGCCTAACCTACTGCGAGAAGGGATACGATACCGCCTATCTAGAAGAAAATCTTGGAATTGGATTTCGCTGGTCAACAGAGACTATTACGCAATCGGGTATCGGGAAACGCGGAGGAGCGCAAGAAGAAAACTGCTTTACGGTAAAAAGCATAGTACGAAAAGACACCGGCGAAAAGGTAAAGAAGCTCAAAGAAATAGGAGTTTATTCTGTTACTCTTGTGCCACGCGCAGGCTTTATAGGGGGACGTTTAGCCTTCGAGGATAACTTTGAGCTTACGCTTGATTTTGAGATAAAGCCCTGCAGTCTTAATAGTGGAGATTGGACAGACCCTACGACAGGAGAAGTCGCGTCGCTTACTTCTGGAGTAAAACCGTTGCTTCTGTACCTTAAGGGAGAGTGCAGCTGTCAAAGTGAGGATCAAACCTATGAAACTCGCGACTATTTTACTTACGACTTTACTAAATACCCTTATACTGGTAACCCTGTAACTCCGACTTATGTTTTGCTAGATCAATCTCCGGGTACGCCTGACATTTTGAGAAAGACAGATGTAACTGCGACTATTAGTTATAGTAAGGTTTCACAATATGCACTTGATGTGGAACTTGTACCCTTTGTGCAAGGTTATGGCACGGTTGGTCCTGTAGAGGTAGGTAGTGGTTATCAGGTTATCTCGGTAAGTGCACCAGAGGACTGCACGTGGCTTTTTGGCACTACAAAGTTTATAAGCAATATTAATTACGAAAATAATCAATTTTCAATCGTAGCTGCAGACATCTCTGACTCTAGCGAAGTTGAGGTGAAAATCGCTGATGCGGTATATGACGGTACAGCTCAGACACCTGAAGTTGAGTTTTATGTAGGTGGAGAAAAATGCAACTATGTAGAGGGTAGCGATTACAAACTCGAATACCTCAACAATACTGAAGTGGGTAGTGCAGAAGATGCAAACGGCCCACAGGTAAAAGTGACTATTTTAAACCGCGATCACCTAACAGCTCATGCGGAAAACGGCTCACGTACTGATGAAGTGACTTTCCATTTTGCTATCACGGCTGCACCCACAAAGCTTTCAGATGTTAAGTGGAACATAGGTACAACGATTGCTCTTGCAGAAAGCGCACAAGGCGAGCAGGGTGCAGCGGGTGAGCAGGGGATAGCGGGTACAACGGGTACAACAGGCTCCCTTTCAGATGTTGTGCTTTCAGGAAGCTATACTACAGACGCTGGTACAAACCTAGAGGTGCCTGTGTCTGCCTATACGGTAGAGACCGGCGTGCTCACGGGAGAAACCTTTACTCCTAAGATGAGTGGTTGGGCTGCAGGGGATAAGGTATGGCTGCGCGTGAGTGCGGTTGAAGGCAATGCTCGTTTTACAGGAGAAACAATACTTGGGCCTTTGAGTGTAAGTGCCGTGAGTAAGGATAATTCCTTTACTTACGCTAATGAAGGCGACTCACTTGTGGCAACAGTTGATGCAGGCTCAGTGTATACGGGAGCTCAGATTACACCCCAAGTAAGTATTTCTGCAAAAGGAGTTTCACTTACAGAAGGAGTTGACTTTAAGCTCACTTACGGAGAAAACACAGCAAGTGGTAATGGTGCTGGAAAAGTGAGCGTGCAAGGCATAGGGGCATATACGGGTACGTGCACGCTTTCCTTTGATATCGCATCTGCTCCTTTAAGCTCTTGTGAAGTAAAAGTTAATGCGCAAACATACACCGGCAGCCGCATTACTCCATCTGCAACAGAGGTTGAGGTAAGCTTAAACGGTGTGGTACTACCTCAAAGCGATTGGCAAATCTTGAGCTGGGGAGAAGAAAACACAAACGCCGGAGAGGGCACGCTTACAATCGGTGCGGCTTCTGCAAACTTAAGTGGCACACGTACGGCAAGCTTTACAATCGCGCCGCGGGAGTTAACGCTTAGCGCATACAACGTGGTCGTGGCTGATCAGACCTACACCGGTGAGCGCATCATACCTGCTGAGGGAGACGTGATAGTTACTGAAAGCGCAACGGGCAAAAAGTTAGTGCGTGGACAAGACTATAAGGTCGGTGTGTTCAATGCAGTTAATGCAGGCACAGCGCAGTGTCTTATTCAAGGTATGGGTAACTACACTTCAAGCTTGGAAGTTGACTTTACGATAAAGCCGCTTGTGCTTGAGTCATCGGTTGCTCACATCGCCTTTGATGGGGCAAGTGATAAGGGTGTACTTTCGCTGCCTTATACCGGAGCTGCACAAACGCCGTCTCTCAAAGTTTTACTTGCAGATGGTAGTGAGGTGCCAAGTCACACTTGGGCAGCAACTTATGAAAACAATATCAATGCAGGTACAGCTACCGCTAAGGTAACGGGTACTGGTAACTACGTAGGTGAGTTGTCTGCAACCTTTAGTATCGTGCCTGTAGAGCTCGGCAACGAAAACGCAAGTCTTGAGATGGCACAAACCACTTACTCCTACACCTCTTTAGCTATTGAGCCTGCAGTAACGTTGCGCTTAGCGCAACAGATTTTACCGGCAACAGACTTCGATATTACGTATAAAAACAATACTGAAGTAGGCACAGCAACTCTTGAAGTGACCGGCAAAGGAAATGTGAGTGGCACGCTTTCTTTGGACTTTACTATCGAGCAGTGTGACTTGAAAGAGTGCACTATATCAGAGATTAGTTTACAGCCTTATGCTTTTGGAGAAGCAGTATGTCCTGAACCTATCGTGACAAACCCAGCAGGTGTCGTGCTCGAAAAAGGTAAAGACTACACGCTAACCTATAGCACCAATACCGAAATGGGTACGGCAACTGTTAGCGCAAATGCCATAGAGGGCGGCCACTACAAAGGAGTAAAAGGAACTACCTTTGAGATTGGGCGCATACCTATAACAACTGAAGATATTACCTTTAGTCCAGCTAGTTTTATCTATGATGGCAGCAAACATGTACCTGAGGTAAGCATCACGGTGGGAGGCCGCACCTTAAAAGAAGGCACAGACTACAGGCTCAATTTCTTAGGCGATTGCACCAGTGCTGGCACACAAGCAGTAGAAATAATAACCGATGGACTTGCGACATCAGTTTATGAGGGTGGTACGGTAGCAAGCTATGAAATAGTTAAGCCTTTTGAACCTGAAGTAGATAAGCTATCAGGAGAGTCTCGCTATGACACGGCGGCGGCATCGGCATTGGCGGCTTACTCGAAATCAAGTACTGCAGTAATTGCAACAGGAGCAAACTTCCCTGATGCGCTATCTGCTTCTGCGCTCGCTGGTCTTATGGAATGCCCCATTTTGTTAACCGACCCTGCGTCTTTACCTGATGCAACGAAAGATGCCATAAAGAGTTTAGGTGTGCGTCATGTTGTCATCGTAGGAGGAACATCAGCTGTCTCTGAGCAAGTAGTCTCTGAACTGAAGAGTTTATACGTAACTGTTGACAAACGACTTTCAGGGGAGAGTCGTTACGAGACCGCATGCGCAATCTATGAATACGGAAAGAGTATCAATAGCGGCTGGTCATCAACCATAATAGTTGCAAGTGGTAGAAACTTCCCGGATGCTTTATCGATATCACCTTTTGCAGGATCAGAGCATGCACCAATTTTACTTGCAAGCGAAGAAGGTCTTGGCACAAGTGAGCAACAGATAGTAAGTAGCGGTGGCTTTAGTCGCGCACTAGTAGTAGGAGGCACTTCTGCAGTGCCTGCGAGTGCACAAAATCAGCTTGTCTCTAGCCTAGGTAGACCAAATGTGACACGACTTGCCGGAGAGACGCGCTATGATACCTCTGCAGAGATTGCTGAGTGGTGTGTAGAAAATGCGGGCTTTACACTTGATGGCGCAGGTATCGCAACAGGAGCAAACTTCCCTGATGCTTTAGCAGCAGGGCCTGTGCTTTCGCGCAATAAATCAGTGCTATTGCTCGCGGCAGAAGGAGAGGGAAATACTACTGCGCTTGATCTGTTGCCAGAGTCAGCAGACGGTAACCCCGTCTCTCGCATACGCATCTTTGGTGGGAATGCAGCTGTGCCTCAGTCTGTGCGCGCTTACGCGCTCAATCGTCTCGGGTGGTCAGTGTCGCTGTCTTAGGTGGACGATATCGATACAGTGGCGTAGTGGCCGCATTGTAGTGTCTGCTCGGCGCCTCGTTTTTAAAGCGGGGCGCCTTATTTCGCTTAGTGTGCACTCGAAAAAGGCCGGGTGTTCTTTGCGAGAAATATATATGCCGGAAACAAAACCTTTGCTAGAATATTGCAATTAACGGGGGATGGGTGCAAGCGCCTTTCCCCGTTTGTGTGATGTGCGAGACTTTTGCAGGTGCAAAAGCAAGAGCAAGAGTGAAGGTTGTAAAGCATGAGTTTTGAAAACATAATGAATGCTTGGAGGCGCGTGGATGACGCAGTCATGCGTGACGTGCTGGGGCTTTCGTTTTGTTTTCTTTGGTTTGTGGTGGCATCTCACGTCTTGCTGGTAGAGTCGTGGACTTGTTTTTGGCATAGCGCAGAGTTTGCCTTTGTGTGCGTTTTGATGTTTGTTGTTTTAGCTGTGGGAGGAGCATTGTTTCCTCGGCAACCATCTATGCGCCTTGTCTGTGCGTGCGCGCTTGTGTGCGTTGTTTGCGCGGTAATGTTTCAGCTTGTTGCAAATACCCAGTTGATTTTTGTTTTGGCGATCGTGCATTTGGTTTGCGCTGTCATCGTACTTTTTGCATGGGGTAAAGCGCTTATAACATGCCAAGCTAACAGGATACTCTTGCTTGTAATGGGCGCATTGTTTTTGGCAGTGTTAGCTCACTTGTTGTTTTTGGCGATAGTGTATGCGTTCAATCTAGGTTTCAATAAGGGATTTCTTGCGCGGCTGGAGTTGCTATTGTGCGGGGTCTTGCCGCTTATCTCGTGTTTTATGCTTGCGCGAACAACGCATTATGCAGGAGTGCGTAAGGCCTTACGCCAGTCGGAGTTGGCAAATGAACAGGTGTCGGGAGATAGGCAAGTGCCGAGGGATGAACTTTCACCGGGGGGCGAGAGGGTGCTGCGAGAAGAGCAGGCACCGAGAGATGAGCAGGATTTAAGAGGCGAGGAGGCGCTAAGAGGTGCGCAG
>CAYNWQ010000013.1:0-12569 GCA_964400955.1 uncultured Gordonibacter sp.
TTTTCAACCAACTCCGGCAGTGTCATCTCGATTGGGTTTTCGACATTGCCACCAACTGAAAATACCCAGTTTTCATAAAGCTCTGGATCCATGTTGTCGTCATCGGTGCGCCAGTCGCTTGCATCAAAGTCACCGTATTCTTTGATGCTCTTATAAAACATTTCGTCTACAGAAGTTAAAGTTGTTTGATCATAAGATGCTTCAGCCTGCACCTCATCTGCGCCTATATCAGTAATGCCTTGATACAGATTGTATTTCTCATAATCCCAACGCTTGAAATCACCGTTTTCGTCAATATAGTGGCAAGATTCGCAGTTGCCGTTTTCCTCAGCAAACAAATCGCTGCTCAAATGCGTTGAGTGAATGCTGTCTTTCAGGGGGTTTGCCCAGATATGGCAGGTTACACACATTGAAAATGATTGCTCGGTAGGATAACCTAAAAATATTGTCCCGTGATATGTATCCAAAGACATTAGCGCATCTTCAAGCGTGTGACATGAAGTGCATCCGCGGTTGTCTGCGTTAAGATAGCTGATGTTCCAGCCTTTTTCATCACTTGGAACCGGCTGTACCGTAAAGCCATTGCGATCAACATAACTTGTCGGAGCATTTAACTCTGCATTTTCAGAATCAAGATTTCCGTTGATAGAATCTGCGAACTCCGCTAAGTTATTTTTATAATTCCCGTCGGAAGTATAATCAACAGTCGCAACAGAATCTAGCAGTCCACCTCCTTGTGAGTCTCCTTCGCTTTGTGCTTGTTGAGAGCACCCTACTAGGGCAAGAATTCCAATAACTACAACGAGCGTAGCTATTGAGAACTTCTTGCTTTTTAGCGTTCCCTCTTTCTTTTTCATGACTCTCCTTTTCTCGTCTTCCGATAGAACGTGCGCCTACTATATCATAAATCATACGGATTTACGATACTTATCCTACAAGTCTATGATACTATTTTGTGAATAATTGGCAACGCCAAGAAGCCACGAAAAGGCGCAGGTAGATGGTCTGTTTATGCATAATTATATCGATGGCTTTGCTGAAAGTGCATAATTCAAGCCGAGAAATTTGTCTCTCAGACATATGATACTTACGATAAATTGGCACCTTGGGCGTATGATACTTGCGACAGTTTTATGCCGTAAGCGTATGATACTTGCGACAGTTTTGTCCTGTGCGCGGGCTGCATGCGCCTCGCGGGCAAACTTTAAGATTTTGCGAGTTTTTCAAGCCCTTCAAATGCCTCAGAGATAGCACTTGGCACGACGACAAGCCCACCCTTTTCTTTTACGCTATCAGAAACAAAACTCATAGCGCGCAGTTGCAAGGCAGCGTCTTCTCGCCCATAGGTCCGTGCGGCATCGACAAACATTTCGGAAATCTCTTTTTCAACTTCAGCTAAGATAACTCGAGCGTTGTATTCGCGTTCCGCTCGAGCCTCTGCAGAAAGAGCCTCTTGCAAATCCTCTGGGATTTTTATATCACGGATTTCTACCGACACAACTGTGATGCCCCACTCGTTAGTTTTCTTTTCGAGGATGTCTGCTACTTCTTTGTCTATCTGCTCACGACGCGTACCAAGCTGGGCAATGTTAACCGAGCCCATAACATCACGCAAGGTGGTTTGGGCAATCCAATAAACCAAGCGCGTATAATTTTTTACTTCAGTGCATGCTTTGCCTGCATCCCATACCGTCCAGAACAAAACGGCGTCTACATCAACCGGCACGAGATCGGCCGTAAGAACATGCTCTGCTTTGAAAGCCGTTGACTGCATACGCATATCAATAGTAGCCGCAGAGTATTCGACGAAAGGAATTATAAACACCAGACCAGGACCAGAAACTCGGCTAAAACGTCCAAAGCGCATGATAACCGTACGCTCCCACTCTAGCACCACATGCATGCTTACAAAAAGTACTATCGCCACGCAAATACCCACAAGCGCAATGCCTATATTTTGCGCCGCATAAGCACCAGCAACAAAAGCACTAAAAACTATGAGGGTTATCAACCAACGAAGCAAAACTGCACCGGTACGACTAGTAGTAACCTCGTCGAACCGAGCCTCTTCGGCAATAATGGTATTGTCATCTACAGATGATACTGTGCCTGTCGTATCCGGTTCATCAAAGTAGCTTTTCTTGCTTCCCATAATAAACTCCCCCTTTTATATCCCTAACGCTACCTTAACGCGCGCCACAACCTCTAACTCACTCATTCCTGATTCACGCGCAACATGCACAAGCTCTGCTATCGCAACGTCAACAGGAGAATCCGGTAGCCCTAAATTGTCGCTGTCTATATTTGCGACAGTAGAGCGCTTTCCCCTACTTGAGCAAATCAGCCCATCAGTTTCGAGATCCTGATAAACTTTATGAACAGTATTGTAATTAACCCCGAGCTGAACGGCAAGTTCGCGAACCGTAGGCAAAGTCTCTCCTGGACGAAGCTGCCCGGAACGAATAAGGAAAATAAGGTGGTTGCGAATCTGTATCCATACGGGAATTCCCGATTTGTCGTTCACTTGGAAGTTATCAATAACGTAAGCAACGCCCCTCTTGTAAAAGTATCATGAATATATATGATAGCACGCTCCATTTTTTTCACGCTTCATTTATTTCTTAAAAGCGGATAGGCTACAATATGTTTACATTTAACAGTGTACGTTACGGGGGCTGTCCACTGTCTAGCAAAAGAAAGCAGAGCATAGATGAGCGAAGATACGTCCACACAAACAAAGAAGGTTCACCATATAGGAGAATCTATTACCTTTAACGGCTATGCTGACGATTTTGCCAACGGTGTTTCTGCTATACAATTTTCGCTTGATAATGGGCTCACATGGACAAGCTACGAAACCGCTGATGCAGTTGCAGAAAAAGGTGTTAACTGGCGTTTTGCATATACGCCCACGCAACCCGGTCGCTATCTTTTAAAGGTGCGCGCAATAGACAAACTAGGTCGAGCTTCTGCTCTTATCTCTGGCTATGCCTTTGAGGTGCTCCCTTAAAATGGATGAAGCTATAAGCGATAAAACGCATGTGCAAAAGGAAGCGTTTGGCGAATTTTGCCTACGTGCGATTGGTGGCGGGTCTTTGCAGGGCGCGCATTTATTTCGTTCATGTGAGCTTTCTCACATCGACAACACAGAAGCTTTATTTCTGGTTAACGAACTGGGTATTTCTTCGATTTATGATATCCGAAACCAGTGGGAAGTTGCTGCTCACGCACAGCCTTATCTCGTAGGCACAAAAACAATAGCACTCGAACCCTCATGCGAGCACCATAAAAAAGATGCTAACAAGCGGCTTGTGGCAGGCGTTATAGAGTCGTATGGAAAACCCGAGGAACGCATGAAGCGCAACTACCGGCGTTATGTGCGCGAATATCCTCTTATCGGCACGGCTCTACGCTCCATCGCGACAGAAGGAGTTAATGCTTTGGTTCACTGCGTAAACGGAAAAGACCGCACCGGCGTGCTATGCGCGGTGCTTTTACGTGCAGCAGGCCTACATCCTGATGATGTGATGGACGATTATCTTAAAACAAATACGGTCAACAAGCTACGCATCGCCCAAGAAGCTGAAAATCTCAGCCCGAACATGACGTCTTATGAAAAAGAGATTCTCATGTCTTTTCTCGAAGCACGCCCTGCTTATTTACAAGCCTTCTTTGACGAAGTAGATGAATCCTTTGGGTCATTTGATAACTATATCCAAAACGAGCTGCACTTAAACTCAACTCATATTTCACGTCTACAAATGCTTCTCTTACGCAGCGAGGTCTCGCGCTAGGCCTCTCTCGTCTCGTCATAGTAGCTATAAAAACGAGAGCGAGACGGCTGCGCATCAAGGGGATACAAACCGCGAAAACAAAAGAATTGTGCTTGCCGAACGCTGCGGTATAATAAGCGCGTTATTGTCAACAAATGCCTCACCTTTTTTGCAACGCTCTCAAAGTAACGGGCAAAAACGCAGTCGCAGCGTCAGATGCGGTGGGCGCCACACCCAAAACAGTGGCAGGAAGAATACATGAGGGACCGTACATGAAGACATCTCTGGTGAAAAAGTACTCACCTTGCCGGCAAGCTTTGAAACGCTCCTTTAATGTGGCGCTTTCCGCAATATTAGCACTTTCGTTTTCGGGCATATTTTCTGCTGTCGCATACGCCGCAGAAAACACATCAGCAGATGCCACCGCCGCCCAAGACGCGGTCATAGCAGGATGGTCAGAGTCTATCGAGGAAGCCCAGTCTGACTTAAGTATCCAGGCATATGCGTATGCGTATCCTGATGGCACCGATTCTAGCAGCTTAACGACCTTAAGTAGCGACTACACGCCATCAGAAAAATACGACCTGCGTGACAAAGATGTGGTAACCCCTGTAAAGTTTCAAAATCCTTGGGGTTCATGCTGGGGCTTTTCCATTATCGCCGCCACTGAAACCAGTATCCTGTCAGAATCAGGCGAAACCTACACAAACAAGCAGCTTGACCTCTCAGAGCTGCAGCTCGTCAATGCCGTTTACAGCAACGACGGCGCGCCAGCAAAATACGTAGGAGAAGAGCAAGCAGGTGAAGGCTATCACAACTCTTCCGAAAACCCCAATGCAGGTCTCGACACAGGTGGAATTTTCTCCTATGGCGCCTCGGTTTTTTCGTCAGGCATAGGTCCTGTTCTCGAATCTATGGCACCGTACAAAAATAGCGAAGGCTTAATTGATTGCTACGTGATAGAAAGTGGGGAATCAGCTAGTGAAATGAAAGGAGAGCGCCTCACCGAAGAGCAAGCACAACAAAAAGAGGCAGAAGGCGCAAAGGTAATACGTTATTGTTACGTTGGCAATTATTCTAACACTGACGGTTCTATGACATACACAGACTGGAGCGTAGATGAAAGCCTGTATAACCAGTCTGTGCTCAACTTGGAAAATGGCAACATTTTGCCAGAAACCAGAATCCTTAATGAAAGTGGCGAATGCACAGGCACTGACATGAACGCTGTTAGCGCGATTAAAAAGGAAATAGAGCAATACGGGCGCGCGGTGTCTGTAGCGTATCGCTCAGACCATTCAACGCCTAACGATGAGGGTCTTTGCGTATATATAAACGAAAATAATTGGGCGCAATATACCTATGAAACAGTGAATGCAACTCACGCTGTTACCATTGTGGGCTGGGATGATAATTACGACAAAACCAATTTTGGCGATGGCGTCAATAATCTACCCGAAGGCAATGGCGCTTGGTTAGTGAAAAACAGCTGGGGTGCCGCATCAAACGACTTTCCAAATCATGGCGGTATCACCACCTGGGGAAATGATGGGTATTTCTGGTTGTCGTATTACGACAAGTCCATCACCAAGCCAGAATCATTTGATTTTGACGTTAACTCATATGGCGATAACACCGGATACTACATTAACCAGTACGATTACCTGCCCGAACAGACTTCTATAACCAACAGCAGCACCAATCCTATAAGTTCGGCAAACATCTTTACTGCTGAAGGCGACTTGTCGGTGCGCACGCTTTCTGCTGCTACCTATAAGCCAAACACCACCGTAAAATACCAAGTGTATTTACTTGACAAATACGCGACATCTCCTACTGACCCTGATCACAGTACTATGGTATATGAGACGACTGAGACGTATGAATACGGCGGGTTCCATCGCATCACCCTTGATGAGTCAGACTGGATTGCCATGCGCAAAGACCAGCGCTTTGCTGTTATCACCACGCAAAAATGCAATGACGATGGGCTTTACTACCAGGGCGCTGCGATAAATATGTCCAAGCCATCAGAAAAAAGCGTCGAAGAATACCGAAAGCAAGTAACCGAGTCGGAGCGCGCAACTGTTTACTCTATGATTTATTCGGTGTATCTGTCTATTTACAAGGCACAACACCCTGATTGGTCAGAAGAACAAATCGAGCAAGAAGCCGCAGCAATTGCTACGCAAGGGCTTGAAAAAGAAAACATTAAGACCTACATAGAAAACAAAGTTAAAACCAAAGTTGATTTCTACGAAAACGCTTACTTTGTTTCTAAGGTAAACACAGGCGAAAGCTGGACGAGTGTTACGTGGAATGTAAACCCGCAAACAGGAACCTCTACCCCAGACGAGCCAGCCTCTGTATCAGGAGAAACCACTTGGGCTGACTGGACCGCAGTAAAATCAGAGATAGAAGAAAAAATCAAAAACGAAAACAAGGGCGTCGTCGCTGATAATGCCCCCATCAAGGCTTTCTCCGAGATACGCGATTGGGCAAGCATTGAGGCTTTAAGCTCACTTGAGCAATCGCTTGCGCAAGCAAAAGATGTGCTTGCAAGAGTTAAAATCAGTGTTGACGGCAGCGATGTCTCCCCAAGCGATCAATGGATGACGCAAGACGCTTTTGATACCTTAAGCAAATCTGTCGAGCAAGCAGAAAAATACTTGGCAGATGCAGGCAAAGATTATGCAACTACTTTGTTAAACACGACACCAACAGAAGATGAGGTAGAAAACTCGCTCGCAAGCCTAACATGGGAAACAATAGCTAGCGGCACTGGTTCGAATCAAGTACTTGTTGATTTAGACACGGACGCAAACGGAGACTCTGGCACTGCTAGCCAAATCGTCTCTTTAGCAAAAACAGGAGATGAGACCCCACTCGCTCTGTGTGTGGCATGCATGCTCGTAAGCGCCGTTGTGCTCGGCACGGTATTTGTATCGAGGAAACGCAAACTCTCCAGCAGGCTCTCCAAATAGTGCGCATAGTAAAGACTCCCCTTGCAGAAGCGACTGGTTTGTCTGCAGGGGATTTGAGCTTAATTGCCTAAGCAAAAAACGGTCCAAAAGTTTCCACCGCAGTCCCTAATCAAGCATGACCCCTTAAGCGATATTGCAGAATTATCAAAAAACCGAAATCCGGCTTACTTGCACGCAAAAAGGTTATATTATTTGCTTGAGAACATAGGGGGAACTTACGAGGAGAGGGTCGTGTTCACGCCAAAGCTATTCAAGCAGCAGCAATATTGCCTTTCTGGCAAAACTGCCGCCGATGCCTTTGAAGCAGAGCGAATGCTTATAAAGCTCGACGAGCACCTTGCTTATATGCCGCTCGGACCTGCGGTAACCGACGCCATGGCTCGCCTCGAAGCCATCTCAACCGTGCGTATCGATGGCCTCTCCCCTCGTTCAAAAGACTTACTCGTGCTTGATTCTCTTTTCAACTCTGAGCAAACTCGCTACTTTAACTATGACATAACCGAAAGCAACTTCTGCACAAAATCAGCCTCACTAGAAGCGTTTTATTATTTAGAAACGCTGAGGTGGATTACAGACACAGTGCATCTTGGATTTCAGTTTAGCCCTCAGTTTATCTTGGATGTGCACTCGCGCTGCCTGTACAACAAAAACGCTTCTGAAACAGGAATTAGATTTCGCGAAAAAAACTTTGAACAGGGAAAAGACGCTCAAAGCACAGGAACTTTTCAACCACCAAGCGCTGACGAGCTCATGGATTACCTCACTGATTTATGTGATTTTATCAACACGCCTTGTTTCTCGCCGATAGTGCAGGTAGGTTATATGCACTTTCAATTTGAAAGCATCAAGCCTTTCCGTGCAGCGATGGATAGAACCGGCCGCGCCCTTTGCCATGCGCTTTTTCGCGCACGCGGCCTGACGGAAAATGTTATACCGCCTATCGCGCTTTTGCCTGCCATAGATACTACCTATCACGCAGTGAGCTTGCTACCTTACGACAAAACAGAAAACTTCGAAGAGAGCAACACTCCTGCGGTACTTAATCGCTGGATTGAGTTTTGCGCAGACAGTACTAGCGCAATACAGAAAATCGAGAAAAACTACCTCAACATTTTTGAAGCACTCAAAAATCACTGGAACGAACAAGTAGGAAAACTGAGTGAAGGATCAGTAGCACGAACCATACTTGACTATCTACCAGGCCATCCTATCTTAACCGTTGAAGCGGCTTGCAAATTTACTGGGAAAAGTTTTGGCGCATGCAATGACGCCCTCAAACGCTTGGAAAATGACGGCGTGCTGACCCTCATAGACAACAAAGGTTCTACAAACACTCGCCTCTTTGAAGCAAAAAAAGCAACCGCTGCTCTTAACCGCATGGAGGAGACTTTGTTTTCGTCCCCTCCTGTTTCGCGTTCTTTAGTAAAGCCGGTTTAGGCCGCCCCTAGTCCAAGGTATCCTCAGCCTCAGGTCAACCTTAAGTACAGACTGTCCTCGAGCCGCCGCCCAACCCTGAGTCCAGCCCGCCCCTGAGTTTTCAACCCATCCCTAGCTCAAAATAGCCACTTCCACAATGTTTGCCATCGCGGGATAAAACTCTCGGTGTGCACCGGTACGTATATCGTCCGCAAGAGCACCAATAAAGCTTGCTGGATGCTCAATCCTAAACGCTTCAGCATCTGCGCGCAGTTTTTCAGCTGCCTCTGTATCTCCAGCCTCCCACAAAGCTGCTTCATCGTTTGCGAGCATCGCTAAAAACTCGAGCTCGATAGCGATATGATCAGCAAAATCAACAAAATGCTCGGGCATAGTGTATCCATGCTCGCCATACGCCGCAACCACTTCGCGCTCTGAAGGACCACGCAGACGCCCACGATCATTTTCGCCGCGCGGAGTCTTATAGAAAGACTCGTAAGGTACAGCCAAAAGCCTCGCCGGTCCCACAAAAAGCCTGTTGTAATCGGTCTCAAGCATCAAACGTGCATCGTTGAGTTCTTTACCTTGAGTCTTTTCTTGAAACGTCTGCAACAAGCCTAAAGCCTCTTGGATTTCTGCGCGTGGGTGCTCAGAAAGTAGCGCTTTAAACGAGCCGAGTATCTCTCCTGTTTGCACGTCGTGCGCAAGCTCCATAGTGGGCTGCAGCAAACACCGTGACGCAAGCGAGCACAGCGCCGCATCAGCGCGTGCGTATTCTGCATTTTCCTTTGCCAACATAGCTACGCCTTCCCTTCGTATTGGTAACTATTACATAAAGGGCTGCGGCACAAGTCACTACTTTCGATACATAGCGCTTTTGCAATGCTCCGCAGCCCTTTT
Organism: uncultured Gordonibacter sp.; assembly: GCA_964400955.1. Classification (GTDB taxonomy): domain Bacteria; phylum Actinomycetota; class Coriobacteriia; order Coriobacteriales; family Eggerthellaceae; genus CAJFUR01. The sequence goes on from CAYNWQ010000013.1 coordinate 9,074, forward strand.
TACGCTTCCCGTTTTTACGAGAAACTTGTTTTCACTCTAGGCTATTTTACCGAACGCCAATAGTATACGTTAGGACCAGTGCCTTCTTCGGGCAACAATTGCTCGCATTCGTTTTCGCTCACAATCTTTGAGATCGCCGAATCTGGGTCGTCGAGGTCGCCTACCGTGATAGCGCGATTCGGGCAACACAGCTGACACATGGTCTTTTCCTCACCGTTTGAGAGACGATGGATGCACAGCTCGCACTTGTCGATAATTTGCGTCTCAGGGTCAAGTGAACGCGCGTTATAAGGACAGGCTTTTGCACACGACTCGCATCCTATGCAGGTTGTCTTATCCACTACAACAACGCCGTCTTTGCGTTTGGTGGTTGCGCCCGTAGGACATACCTCCACACAAGGCGGATTATCGCAGTGCTGGCAAGGCGTTGGCCTCCAAAGAAAAGTCACGTTAGGGTACGTACCCGAAGGCACATCAAGCGTGGTTGTGCCCTCATCGTTATACACCGGGATACGTGCGATGCCGTCTGCTACACCGTTTTCCATTTTGCAGCTGACCGTACAGGTTCTGCACCCAATGCAGCGATGAAGATTGATGGCAAATGCATATTTTGTCATGGTAAGCCTCCTTATGCCTTTTCTATCTGTACAAGATTGTCATAGGGTGCAAAGTTTGTTTCAAAGATAGCATCCTGCGCGGGATTAAGCTGCATATGCAACAAAGAACGATAATGGGTATTATCTACAAAGTCCTTTGACCACCAGCCCTGACGCTGATTCACGCAACCTGGTTTTATTTCTTCGGTTACTAAAGCCTTAACCTTATATTCACCACGATCGTTAAATACGCGCACGACATCTCCGGTTTCTATACCGCGCTCTTTAGCGTCGGTAGTAGAAATTTCTATCCAGGGTTCTGGCACAACCTCGCGAATCCATGCCAGGTTCACGTGCTGACTATGAGTAGTATAAACCGTACGTGCATTCATGAAAGTCAAGGGGTATTCAGAAGCCTTTTCGTTACGGTTTGATTCGTAAGGCTCATAATGAACTGCTACTTCCTCGCCAAAATCAACAAGTGATTCGGTGTAAATTTCCAACTTGCCAGAAGGAGTCTGGAAACGATTGCTTACAAAAGGAATATAGGGGTCATCAAAATTGGCGCGAACGACTTGTTTTTCTACCAATTCATCGAAATCAATAGTGTTGAATTCGGGAGCAATATTACCTTCGATGGTGAACTTGCGCTGCCATTCTTCAATGTCATACTTCCAGTCTGTTTCTTCCAAAATGCCAAAGCGTTCTGCTAATAACTGGCCAACCTGATAGTCGGTCTTAGACTCATACATTTGCGAAATAACCTGCTTACGTGCTTGTACATAGAAGTTAGACCAAGCAGTAATAACCTCAAAGGGCTCTTCGTAGTAAGAGCACACCGGCAGCACTAAGTCAGACATGCAAGCACCGTCGTTTAATATAACTTCTGAGGTGATAATAAAATCGAGCTGTGGCATAGTCTCGTTTATCATCTTGTTTCCCTCCATGGCTTGCGTGCCCCAGCCATAGTTGTTAAACCATAAAAGCTTAACAGGATAAGGTTCTTGTTTGGCAACGAGGCTCATCCATTGCGTACCCGGCATCGCCGTTGCAGCATGACCCTTATAAGGAGAAGTGCCTGTTACCGAGAACAAGATGCGCATCAAACCGCCGCCTGCCCAGTTAACATTAGCATATTGTTTGCCAACGTTTCCGGTAATAGCAGCAAGCTGAATAGCAGCACGTGTAGGCAAATGTCCATTCCAATAACGGTTGGTGCCTTGACTGATTTGGATCTTTGCAGGAGTATCCTCGACGTAAACGCGAGCAAGCTCTGTAATATCTTCGGCAGGGACATCACAAATTGAACTTGCATACTCAGGGGTATATTGCTGTACCGAGTCCACTATTATCTGAAATGCCGGGACAGCGCTATACTCTACCCCATCAACTGTCACGGTATAAGAACCCGTCAAAGCTGCCGTTTCTGGCACTTCGCAAGTCTTAGGCACTTCGCCTGATACCATAACAGACGGATACGATGGCTTGAGCGAATCATCGAGCGGCGCAACTTCTGCGGCCTCGTTTTTCGACTCATCCCATACAAGATAGTTTCCATTGCTCATTACCAATTTGTGCGTTTCTGAATCCACCAAAAACGCTCCGTTGGTGGTTGAGCGAATGTAGGCTTTATCGATTGCGTCATTGTCGATAACATATTTCATCATTGCAAGCATTAATGCGGCATCGGTGCCGGGGCGAATCGGAATCCACCAGTCAGCTTTCGAAGCAGTGCGTGAGCAACGCGGATCAACTACGATAAAGCGAGCACCGGCTTCTTGCGCGTCAAACAGAAAATGCATTTCCTGCTTGTTTGTCTCGGCATAATTGCATCCAAACATGATGACCGTTTTCGAACCGAGCATGTCTTCCCAACCTGCGGCATCTTGCTGTATGCCCATAGTAGGAATCCAACCCATATTGCAAGCAAGGTCGCCCATGATACCGAAGTTGGTGAGCTGGGTGCCATCGTAAGTATTTGCCATCATTGCAGAAAAACACTGAGGCACAATGCCGTAATTGCCAACCATGGTAACCCACGCATTTGCCGTCGAACCATAGTTTTCAATGTTATAGGTCATCTTTTCATAGATGAGGTCAATTGCTTGATCCCAACTAAGACGCTCCCACTCACCCGCTCCGCGCTCGGTACCATCCACACGCTTCATGGGGTATTTCACACGATCGGGCGAATACACACGCTGCATCGCATTTGAAATACCACAAAGGCAAATGCGGTTGTAGCTGGTGTCGGGAAAGTCTGCGGGTTCTACCTTGATAATGGTGTCATCTTTGACGTAGGCATTGATACCGCAGCTACCGACGCAGTTTGGCGCGCACGTGCAGCGACGAATGTAGTCGTAATCAGGTTGCGCTTGGCCTACTGCACCATCTGATGAGCTGCTTTTTTCGTTTGCTTTCGGTGCACAAGAAACTAACACCTGCGGCATCGCTGCTGCCGCCGCAACTGCACCTGAGATTTTTAGAAACGACCGCCTGTCTGTGCAAAGTTCAGGTGCTACTTTGTTTTGGCTTTTTTTGATAGCCATAACATCTCCTCTCTCTTTCGAATGTTGGAAAACATTCACCCCTGTTTTGTTTAAATCCCCCTTAGGCATAATGCCCTAGTGAATTTGAACTTATAGCTGGTTTTCGAGTTTGCTCTCTTGCGCAGCTGTTATCCAGCCTGCTGGAATGTCTGCGTCCTCATGACAGCCTGAGCAGTAGTTGACTGATGCTCTGTGTGCTTTGTGACACTCGCTACAAGAAACTTCGCCATGCTGAGCAACGTGAGGGTTGCGTGTCATGTCACTTGTCGCTTCGATGAGATCATCACGCGTCAAGTTGTGACAAGACTCGTTTAGACAAAACTCATCAGAGTTTTCTAGCCCTCGTGCTGC
>CAYNWQ010000014.1:0-12499 GCA_964400955.1 uncultured Gordonibacter sp.
TCCGTCCAGTAGGTGAAGAGGTGCATCGTGTTCGCGTCGATCTTGTCGTTGCCCTCGTCGGAATCCATGTAGCCCTTGAGCACATCAGACACGCCGGAGACACTAGCAGTCGCCACCTCTTCGTTCACGCCGTCCTGGTCCTTCTCGATCGCGGAGTCCGGGATCTCGGCCGTCGCGGAAGCAATCCAGTAGTCATCCGTGGACGCGTCGGCCCAGTGCGCGTAGAGATCGATAACGTCGCCTGCAGCCGCGGCATTGCCCTCGTTGTTCAGCATGCCGCCGTTCGCCAGCGAGTGCCCGTCGGCGTAGGTGATGGTCGTCTCGGTCGCCTTAGAATCGGACACGCCGAGAGTCCAGTACTGGAAGGTCTTGCCATCCTTGACGAAGTTATTGGGCTTGAGCGTCGACTTCGCGTCGGTGACCTTGAACGTATGCGTGTAGGTATACTCACCGGACTCGTCGGCTTCCAGGTAGTCGTTGTAGCCGCCGTTGGAGTGGTAGACCACGGTGTACTCGTCGGTCCACACGGCCCTGAGGGTCACGTCGCCCGCGGGCACGTAGGCCGAGAGGTCGACCAACTCATCAGTGGTCATGTTATCTGAGCCGACGACGTACCAGCCGAGGAACGCGTAGCCCTCCCTTTCGGGGTCTGCCGGCGGGTTAGAGATACCATCGCCAGCTTTGACGGTGGCCGCAGTGGACGTAGTGACTCCGTCGTCGTAGTCAAACGTCACCGCGTAGGTGGTGAGAGTAACCGCAATCTTAACCGTCACATCAACAGGGTTGTAGCTGGCATTACTGGAAGTGAAGGTTGCGCTGCGCTGCGCTGTGCCAGCCTCATCGCCTACCGTGTCAGTTACATCCTTCCACACGAGCGTGCCGCCCTCAACTGTCGGCAGCTCCACGTCGGAGAGTTTGTCTCCTGCGGTTGCGGTGGTCTCGAGATTGGCAGGAATCATGGCTACAGGAAGGTCAGCCTTATTGATGACCCACGTGCCAGTCACTGTGCCTGTAAAGTTACCCTTACCAGTGGCGTATGCGGTGTAGGTGCCCGCATCGGTCGCGCTGGTGGTGCCGGTCAGGGTGTAGTCATCAGCCGTCAGAATTTCACTACCACCCTCAAGTTTCTTTTCAAGCGTCACCGTAGCAGTCGCCTTAATGGCATTACCGGTGTAAGTCTTGCCATTGTTAGCAAATGTAAGCGCAGCTCCCGAGATGTCGTAAGGTAAAATCTCAAACGTTGCGACTTTTTGTCCAGTATAGTTGTCGCATCCACTAACGGTTACGGTTACTTTACCAGCATCAATGTTGGCAGTATGCGTAACGGTATAGTCACTATCTTTTACCAGTCCCCCTAATACCGTAACGTTTGCTTCATGAGCAAGTCCATCATAGACCACATCAGGCGCATCAATTGCGATTGCTAAAGTGATGTCTGCCGGGACAATATTAAACTCATAGACTTTTTCGCCCGTGTAGTTTCTTACACCTTTAACGGTCACGGTGCCAGTACCTGCAGCAGTGTTGTCACCGTATTCAACAGTGTAGTCTCGTCCCTCGACGAGACCCTCAATTGAGACTTTAGGATTTATAGCTGAGCCGGTGTGGACTTTCGCGGAAGTGTCGACGCTCGCTAAAGAAAAATCAAGCGCAGTCGTTTTTGCCAAAGTGGTTCGCTGAAGCTTTGCATAGAGATTATCAGATAAAGCTGACGTGCCGCCTAATACGTCACTTTCATATATGTCAAGCTTGTTTTCTGCAAGGGCACCAACTGCTCCCGAATATGCGGATTCTTCTTCATCGACAAGCATCAAGACGCTTTCGCGGTATCCACACAATGCTCCTCCAGAAAGTGCATCAGGAAAGTTTGAGCCTGTTGCAACCGCGCTGCCCTTATAGGTCAGGCCATTTTGCACCGCCCAAACTACCACCTGCTGTGAAGTGTCATAACGAGTATGTCCTGCGAGACGCTCAACATTTGAAGAACCAACGATGTCAGCAAGGCTTGCCTGGGTGTCATCAATAATCCTTGCGATACCTCCAGCGATTATCACGCGGTTAAAACCGCCATCCCTGATAGCAGTAAAGCTCTTATCCGAAAGAGAACCACTATCATCTGCAAGAAAGATTGGTGCACCGCTTGCATATGCCCATGGGCTCATAGCAAGAGCATCGACAAAACTTACCCCGCTTGCGACTACAGCCGCGCTCCCCCATGCTCCAATCTTTTTGCCGTAATCATAGATGGCTTGCGAGGTGGCAAAGCGGTCGTCTCCTGCAAGGCGCTCAACGCTTCCCTTCCCTACGATTTTCTCAATTTGCGCAAACGCCGCATCAGAGATGGCGGCAGTGCCACCAATTACGATTGCTTTTGTAGCGCCGAGTCTTTCTATCTCACTTGCGCATTGCGCGGCAAGTTCACTCGAGCCACTCAAAAGCACCGGTGAGTCAAAATACCCCGCAAGCGCGGTTGCTGATAGCGCATCAGGGAAGTTTTCACCGCTCGCCACGACTACGGTGTCGACGTGCTCAAAGCCATCTTGCGAAATAGCAGCCATGGTGTCGAAGCGGCTGTCTCCTGCTAGGCGAGACCAGTCAACCAGTTGGGTTTGCCCTTCCGGTGCCGTGATTTTACCGCTGTTATCACTACCCTCTGCAAACGCTACAGCGGGAAGCGCCATCAAAACAAAAACGAGCGCGAGGATGATGGCCGCAAGGCCCTTTTTCCTCCCGCTCGCTAAAGTTTGCTGCTTTTGAAAATATGTCACACACGCTCTACGTGGAGGCGGCGCGTCCCAAATCTTTTCCATTTCTGCATCCTCTCTCAACTGCTTTTCACACATGATTTCCCGAAGAAGAATCGGGTTAAGTGAAGGGTGCGCGGCAAAAAGTCGTCACTTAAATCTATACCCTGCTACTTATATACGAAACATCCTAACATATAAACCGCGCCTCACACAATAGACGGAATAGCATAAAGTTGCTGTGAGGGACACTTATAGCGCGCGGTAGTATGTCGAACGTACCACGCCAGCTCCACCAGCCAAAATAGCGTAAAGTTGCCGTGGGGAAACGCATACATGAGCAAATTATCCGCGCAGTTGTAGTGTCGTTTAAGAAACACCCCAAAGCCACGTATTTGTTAAGGCATATAAGGAAACATTGCGCATCCATTCTTGCTCGCGAAATAAAGACAAGCTCAAACGCAGAGCAAACACTTCAGGGTATTTTTCTTTGAATGCATGAAGGCTTTTTGACTTCACGTTTTCCTCTGCTTTGACCTCGATAGCAACGATACGTCCTGCTTCCTGCACCAAAAAATCAATCTCACCGATGGAGTTTTCTGCAGACCAGTAAAAGGGGCGTTTGCCGCAATCTGAAACCAGCTGTTGACAGACATATTGCTCAGTGAGTGCCCCTTTAAATTCTGTAAAAACTGTGTTACCGTCAACAACCGTGGAAGGCTCAAGGCCCGACATGGCACCAAGGAGCCCAACGTCGAGCAGATAAACCTTGAAAGATTTGTTATCGTTATAAGACGAAAGAGGCAAACCCGGTTTTACAATACGCGGCACTTTTATAATGAGACCCGCCTGCGCAAGCCACATAAGCGCTTGCTCATAGTCTTTAGCTCGTGCACCTTCGCGTATGTGCCCAAAAATAAACTTGCGATTTTTCTGCGCTAGATGAGACGGGATTGACTCCCACGCCTCCATCATACGCGACAGTATTCTCGAGGGCGCATGTTTGGCAAAATCACGCTCATAACCATCTAAAATATCAGTTTGAATCTTACGGACTTCAGAGAGCTCAGCACCTTGTGAAAACGCATCAACCGCTGCAGGCATGCCGCCTACCACGTAGTATTTACGCAAGAGGTCTACGGCCTTCGGCGCAAACGAGTCCATACTGTCGATATTTTTAGAGTCAAATAGCTCTTTTAGCATGGTGTTTCCTGTAGCATCGAGAAACTCACGAAAGCTCAAAGGATAAAGGTTGAGCTCATCAACTTTGCCGACAGGATACCCAGATCCCTCATGTGCAGAAAGCCCGATCAGAGAGCCGGCAGCTGCGACCGCGTATTCGGATGCATCTTCGCAGAAGTACTTGAGAGATGTTATGGCTTTGGGGCACGCTTGTATCTCATCGATGATGATAAGGGTATCGTCAGGCGTAATCTGGATGCCCGAGTGTAGCGACAGGTCACTAATCATGCGCGCGATATCAAAGTCACGCTCGAACAACGAGCGGGCGATAGCGTCATTATCAAGGCTTATATAGGCTACCTTATCGAAGGAGAGCTTCCCGAATTCCTTTAGCAGCCATGTTTTGCCAACCTGTCTGGCGCCGTTAAGGATGAGCGGTTTGCGCCTTGGACTTTCTTTCCACATGATGAGCTTTTTCATAAGAAGCCTATCCACCGTAGTCTCCTTTTCCCGACAATTGATACGTCCTTATTATAGTGTAATAGCCCACAAATAAGGACGAAAAAATGAGAGATACCACACTTTTAAGGACATAACGTGTCAAAGTACGTGACTATTTCATGTCACAAAACGAGCCGACTATCAGTTATTTGCTCATTTTTCCCCTCTTCATAAATACACCGCATCCGCACGGGACTTTGCGCACACACGTCGCGCTCAATAGCGCTATAATCAACGTCATCAAATTTAAAACACACGCAAGGAGAGCATTTGTGATTACTTACACTTTGCCTGATTTCACCCAAGGACTAGGACTTAACTTGTTTTTCGTGCGGCTTGTGCGCACCTACCCTGACATGGCTATGCCCCACGTCGAGATAGGCAGCATCTATGGCTGCTTTCCAGGATGCGTCATGAATGGCGGTCGTGCGGTGGTACGCGAGCGCACAAGTGAAAAAGATATCGAGCGTACGTTTTCTATCCTGGCAGAGTATGAGCTTATCCCCCGCATCACCTGCACAAACATGCTTGCCACACGTGAAACTTTGCAAGACGAATATTTCAATACCATATTGCGCATCGGCGCAAAGTACACAGCAGAGGTTATCGTATACAGTGACATGGTACGCGATTATGTGCGCGATACCTACGGTCTGCGCACGGTACTTTCCACCACACGTGGCATCACTTCCCTTGATGAATTTAACGAATGCGCACGCGACTACGACTATGCAGTGCTTGACTTTAACGTCCACAAAGATCCTGCGTTTTTGAGTGGGCTTGCCGAACCCGAAAAGGCCGAGATTATGGTCAACGAGTTTTGCATGAAGGGTTGCACGCACAGGCGCGAACACTATTTACACAATAGTCAAGACCAGATCGACTCGACACTCACACCTTTTGAGTGCAAGGCAAACAAGGCGTCGTTTTTTGAGCATAAGCCAGGCCACCCGGTGATTTTCACCACTGAAGAGGTACAAAAAACTCACGACACCTATCACATACCCTACTTTAAGATAGTCGGGCGCGGTACTCCTTTTGAAACCAACCTCGAGGCACTCACCTACTACCTCATAAAACCCGCCGCACGCGCTCAAGCTCGCGCACTCGTCGCCGAGGCAATGCGCACCCAGCGCAGCTAAAGGTGAGTGCTTGTCACATCTAGGACACGCTTTGCCACTTGCTTTTCTTAAAAACTTGTAGCTCAACGCTGCTAAGGGCGCCCTTACACCTCTAAAAGCAAACGCTCGCAATACTCAATCTCAGGGTCGTCGAGCAAACTCATCAACTCTTTGCGCGCGGTAAGCGGCGCCGACCACACCATGCCGCAACCCGCCTTTATTTCGCGAGGAATAGGCATAAGATGCCCTTCAACACCACGCATCTCACATGCTTGTTTAAAAGCCATGGCACCCGCTGTGTTATAAAAAGTCACGATAAAACGTATTTCTTTCAACACGTGATGTCTCCTAGTCTTTTGCGATTTCTTCAAGCGCACTTACGGCTGCGTCGATATCGGCCATAGTAGTAAACGTGCTAAAACTAAAACGCACGGCACCGCACTCATCAGTCCCTAGAGCCTCGTGCATCAGCGGCGCGCAATGCGCACCTGCTCGCACGCAGATATCATAGTGCGTCGCAAGCTCATCAGCCACACGGGCAGAATCATAGTCGCCCACATTAAGCGCCACAATACCTGCACGCCCGATACCACCATGGCCTCCATATACGCGCACACCAGGAATCGCGCATACACGCTCCTCAAAAATGCGCGTGAGCTCGGCCAGCTCACGCTCGATATTTTCCACTCCGCGCGACATTACATAGGTCACACCTGCGCCCAAACCTGCGATACCGTGCGCGTTAATAGTGCCCGCCTCTAGGCTCTCTGGCATACGATGCGGATGCGTGCGGTCATAGCTGTGCACACCTGTACCGCCCACCTTAAATGGAGGAATTTCTATGCCCTCAGCCACACACAAACCACCCGTGCCCTGAGGACCGTACAAACTTTTATGCCCCGTAAAACACAGCACATCGATACCCTCTTTTGCCATGTCAATAGGTCGCGCGCCTGCCGTTTGAGCTGCATCCACCACCAAAAGCGCACCATGAGCATGGGTAATACACGCCATCCGCGCAATGTCATACACATCGCCTGTAAGATTTGACGCATGCGTCACCACAACCAGCCGGGTGTTTTTCTGAAAGAGCGCCTCAAATGCCTCATAATCAATCGAAGCATCGGGAGCAACGGGCAAAATGGAGAGCTCCACTCCCTCTTCGTCATGCTTGCGATAGAGCGGCCGTAAAACCGAATTATGCGAAGCAGCTGTCGTGATAGCGTGGTCCCCTTCATGCAAAAGGCCAGCTATAACAATATTAAGAGACTCAGTCACGTTTGAAGTAAACGCCACGCGCGCCGGTGCAGGAGCGCCAAAAAGCTCTGCTATTTGTGCACGTACCGCATAAACCGCCATGCCTGCATCAAGAGATGCCGCATGCACACCGCGGCCTACTCCCCCAAAATCACTCAGCGCTGCTACTATAGCTTCGCCCACTTCGGGTGGCTTAATGCGTGTTGTTGCTGCATTGTCTAGATAAATCACGACCGCTCCTCTTTTCAAATCCCCACTAATGACACTCGCTAAAAAAAGCGCGAAATCCCTCTACGAATCGGACAATATCATCCTCGGTTGTTTGCGCTGAAAACGACATGCGCAAAGTAGACTCTACCATATCTTTTGGCACGCCGGCAAGCTGCAAAGACATCGGGTGTTTTGTCAACCAATCCTCATCGGGTACATCAGGATGCAAGGTTTCGCACGCAGAAGATTTCGAAACACACACACCACGCTTATCTAAAAACGCGAGCATATCATCATTTTTCATGCCTGGCACCGAGATAGAAACGATAAAGGGCGACCCATCATCGCGTGAGTTAACTATCGTATCAGGACGCAGTGACAACACTCCGTCGAGCAAGCGTTCTTTAAGCAAAGAGGCACGCTCGTAGGTCTCATGTATGTGTGCAAACGTTATCTCAACTGCTTTCGCAAAGCCTGCGATAAGCGCAATTGCTTCAGTACCTGAGCGCAAACCCCGCTCATGTCCACCGCCAAAAGCGGTCGTAAACATATGCGTACCCTCGCGCACATACAAGGCGCCTATGCCTTGCGGACCACCTACTTTGTGTGCCGACATACTCGCCAAATCAACGCCTAATTCGCGCGGATAAAAAGGCATTTTACCAAACGCCTGCACGGCATCGGTGTGCACAAGCGCACCCGGTGCCAGCTCATCGCGCGCGCGCACCACATCAGCTACCGGCATACGAAATCCCACTTCGTTTTGCACGCTCATCACCGTGATAAGAGCTGTCTTTGGATTGAGGCGAGCTTTGAGCGTTTCCATATCGAGGTCACCACGGTTTGCACCGACATAGCTCACTTTCCAGCCCTCACGTTTAAGGCCGCGCGTCGTTTTAGTAACCGAAGGATGCTCTATCGCGCTGACTACTATTTCATCACGCTCAGGGCGTGCTGCACGGCATGCACCGACGATAGCCAAATTGTTTGACTCAGTGCCACCCGAAGTAAAATAAACCTCGCGCGCATCAACTCCAAGCGCATCGGCGACTACTGCGCGCGCTTGCTCTAAGAGGTCATGAGCATGCTTACCTCGCGCATACTGCGCAGAAGCGTTGCCATAACTTTTGCGCATCACTTCACACACTACATCGATGACTTCAGGATAAGGTTTTGTTGTAGCAGCGTTATCAAGATAAGACTCGACCATATTGCCCGCGCACGCTAGACTAACCGTGCCAGCTGCATCCGTGTTATCAAAACAGGATTCGCTCTCGCTCTTTTTTTCGCTCATACACACCACCCTACTTTTTCTCTCATAAAGACAAGGCGCACTGAAACTCAGCGCGCCTTGGACTAGCTTTGAGTGCTCTCGAGCGCTTTCGCGCTATTTTGCAGCATCTTTTTTGTGGTAAGCAATCCAATAAATGCATCCCACGATTATCGCGCCACCAACTATGTTACCAAGCGTCGCAGCGCTGATGTTGTAAAGTACGCCAGCAGCGTTCATACAATCGGCAGCGTGCGCAACATCACTGCCAAAACCAGCAGAGTAAGCCACAACCCCCATCGGCAAGAAAAACATGTTTGCAACGCAGTGCTCAAATCCGCAAGCAACAAAAGCCATTACCGGGAAAATGCTCGTAAATATCTTATCGATAACGCTTTTCCCCGCAAAACCCATCCAAACGGCTAGGCAAACAAGCAAGTTGCACATGATGCCACGGAAAAATATGGTCACCCATGGCAAGTTGATTTTTGATGTTGCCACGCTCACCATAGCTTTACCAACGCCATCAGAATTCATGCCTGCAGAGTTGCACATAAACACGATGCCCACCAAGATAAGCGAGCCGACAAAGTTGCCAAGCCAAACGATGCCCCAGTTCTTAAAGAGTGCACCCCAAGAAATTTTTCCGGACAGGCGCGCGCACATCATGAGATTATTGCCCGTGAAAAGCTCAGAACCCGCCACAATAACGCATATGAGTCCAACTGAAAAGCACACGCCGCCGAGCACTTGCGAACCCGCAAAAGGCAGCGTCGAATCAGACTTTACAAACAGCATAAACAAAGCGCCAAGCCCTATTTGCATACCAGCCATAATAGCCAAGGCAAAACAACGACCAGTTTCTAAATTGGTTTTTCCGATACCAACCGTCTCAGCCTTTGCTTCAAGAGCACCAGCACTCAAACAATTTGGATCAGGTATCACTAACTCTGATTTTTTAGCATCCATTGTTCTTCCTTTCTCTCGTTAATACTTCGGCGACTCACACGCAGCCGCCGTCGTATCAAAAGCAAAATCGGCTCCTTTGGCTAAGAAGTCATATATCTTTTCAACCGCAGCACGCACCTGTGGATGGAGAGCGCCCATAAATTCCATGTCTGCCGGCTGAATACCAAGGAATACTACTTTACCGCAGCAACTCTTTAATTCATCAAGCAGAAACGTGATAGGTAGCGAATGAGTCGTGACGAGAAAATCAGTTGCTACGCTTTTTTCGTCGACCACCCGTATAGCACCCGGCTCAAGCCCCATCTGTGCAGCATCTACCAGCAACAATATGTCTGGCTCCATGCGCCTGATAGGAGCAAGCTCATCTTCAGGCATCTGTCCACCATCAACTACGCTCCAGCCGTTTATGGGATTGTCCTGCATCATTTTGGCGAGCATTGGACCTGCAGCATCATCGCCGCGCAACACTGCTCCCACTGTAAATACTACTTTACCGCTCATGCTTCACGCATCCTTCCCATAATATAGGCGGCACTGTCAAATGATAAGCGTTCGAGCATCTTTTCAAAAGCCGCAAGCCACATCAAGACGTCGCTCGCATACACGGCATCTGCAGCGCTGTTTGCGCCGTCGCCGGCGCTCGCATCACCTGCAGCGTCCGCGTTGCCCGCATCCGCCGCGTCCGCGTCGTTCGTACTCGCCACACTCGTGTCGCCCGTGTCCGCCGCGTCCGCGTCGTTCGCGACATCCACATCATCCTCACTAGCCGCGCCCGCTTTCGCGCGCGCTTCACGCACCGCATCCATCAGCACAGGCAAATGGCTTTTGTCAATCTGAATCTCACTTGACCTTATGATGCCCTTGAGTTTATAGGCAGCAGCACTCTGTTCGTCAAACAAAGCTATTGCCTGCTCATACACTTCAAGCGATGAGCGTAATTTTTCCTCGAAGCAATCTATCACGCCCGTGTGGTGACCCACCGCCAAAGCATAATACATTACCTCTTTCGATTCGTCAGGGATAGAGTAGTCGTTATCGACAAATTTTGTCCCCAACTGGTAAAACACCACCTGAGGCCCGTTTGCGCTCACATCGCGAGCGCAAACGGGCGCCGTGGCGCGATACATTGTCTTATCGTTCGTTTCCATGGCTAGCCATCGCGGTTTGCAAAATGGTCGCAGCAACATTTTCACCCGGTGCGCCACCCGTTGACACAACATTTTCCAAAGCAGCCTTGAGTAGCTCGTTTTCACGATTAGAATTGAGCACCATGTCAGAAAGCTTATCACGCATGCAGGTAAAGACCTCGATACGTCTCGGGTCAGTTTGTGCGGCGATGAGATTTGACACATTGGCAAACACATCCGGACCGCCCTTGCTCAAAGCACTCATAAACTCATCCGACAAATCTTGGCCTTGCCTATACCCAGACATCCTACGCGCTTCTTTTTCAAGCGTAATGCGCGCCTTATAAGGGATATCTTCAAAGCGCAAAGGAGCTTGCTCACCAGGTTGCTCTACGATATCGGTGTGATGCAGCTTTTGCCCAAGCAGCCCAAGTGCTATTGCAAAACCATAAACCGTCTGCGCCGGCGTTGGCGGGCAACCCGGGATATACACATCCACCGGGAAAAGCTTGTCCGTGCCACCCCATACACAGTAGTTATCGTGGAAAATACCACCCGTGCATCCGCACGCACCGTATGACACCACGAGTTTTGGATCAGGTGCACCTTCGTATGCCCTGATAGCAGGCATGCGCATAGCACGCGTCACCGCGCCGGTATACACCAAGATATCAGCATGACGCGGGCTCGGCGTGTTTTTAATACCAAAGCGCTCAGCATCGAAGACCGGCGTGATAGTTGCAAATATCTCAATCTCGCATCCATTGCATCCACCGCAGTCTACACGATAGATATACACCGAACGTTTGATGTCGTTGAGCAGCGCAAGCTTTGCTTTTGTCACGCTCTCGTCAAGCGTCTTTTTGTCCAAACGATGCTGGAGACTTTCCGGAACGGGTCTATCAATTATCATTGTTTGCCCTCCATCTTCTTTTTCGGAATACTACCCATCTCATCACGACGCTTGGCTCGATACGCATCAGCTTTTTGTTTGCATTTCGGACACACGCCCACCATCGCTGCCGCTTGCTCTGCTTCTAAGTTGTCACCAAATTGCGAAAGAATACGCATTGCATAATCGACCTCTTTGGCGGTAGCGTAATATTCACCGCAGTCAGCACATGCCTGCAAATTGTACGTGCAGGTTTCCTCGAGGTCGTTTTTGTCCATGACCGCAAGCTCAAACTCCTTAGATAACACGATTGCATCCGTCGGGCATACTTCCTCGCAGCGCCCGCAGAAAATGCAACGCCCGTAGTTGATGGACCAGGTCGTTGTACCAGCTTCCACATCAACGAGCATCTGTATCGCATTTGGTGGACACGCTACCGCACACGCCGCACAGCCAATGCAGGCAACCGCATCGTGCTCAGGCTTTCCACGCGCATCGCGCGGACGCTCAAGCGGAGCAAAAGGATATGAGGCAGTGGCATTGCCGGTACGCAATATTTCTTTAAACGTCTTAAACATCACTTACCCCCTTTACTTCTCGAGCGGAGAATGCCTACGGTCGCGGCAGTAATTTTCGAGCTGCTGCTTGGTAAGCACTTGCTGTTTGCCTTTTTTCACGTCCACTATCGTCACGCGCTCGGTGCAAGAATAACACGGGTCGATACTGCCCACAATAAGCGCCGCATCAGAGATAGTGTTGCCGCGAAACATACTACGCAAAACCGGCCAGTTGCTATAGGTCGATGCTTTCGCACGCCAACGATAGCATTTTTGATTGTCGCCAATCATAGACCAATGCACGTCTTCACCGCGTGGCGCCTCCGTTGCAGCCAGCGCAAATTTACGCGGCTCGTAAGTCCATTTGTCGTTGAGCACAGGACCTTTTGGTAAGTCTGCCTGCAGCAGCTCGCGTATAATCTGCACGCTGTCGGTAAACTCACCGATACGCACGAGGGTACGGCCTAACACGTCACAACTATCTTGCGTGATAGGTTTATGGTTACGAGCGATGGCAGCGTATCCATCAAAAGGATGGTTCCAGCGCACGTCACGCGCAAAACCACTGCCGCGCACCGTAGGTCCAACCGGGCTGTAATCGCGTGCTACCTTTTTATCGAGCACACCTACGCCTTGCGCACGCTTGAGGAAGTTTGGCGTAGAGACGAG
>CAYNWQ010000015.1:0-12441 GCA_964400955.1 uncultured Gordonibacter sp.
CTGGATTGGGGTTCTTGCTGAAATTGGCTGGGAGTGTGCCGGCGCTGTGCGCGTCTTTGAACGAGGAGATGCGCGTCATTGTGCATCCGAGTACAAAAAAGTATCTGCTACTGAGCTAGCCGAGAGACTCTCGTCTATCTCACAGCAAACACCGCGGGCAGATAGCTCTCTTTTCCGCATGTCGCTCGGCGGATTTCAAGAAAAATTTTGTGTTGCTATGCCTGTTATGCCTCAAAAAACAGAACTTTCCGGAAATGCCGTTTATGTTAACGCGACAAAAGTCTTGCTGCCAGTTGGAGATGCGCCAAGCACTCATATACTCAAGCCTGAAAATGTGAACGCGTACCCGGGTGTTGCTGAGTCGGAAGCGTGGGCTATGACTGCAGCAGGTCATGCAGTAGCGGCTGCGCGTGTAGCGTTGCTTGATATTGAAAACGCGCCAGCCACACTTGTTGTTGAGCGGTACGACAGAGTGTTTGCTGATGGGTCTCAATTTGCCAAGCGACTACACCAAGAAGATGTATGTCAGGCATTAGGTTTAGACCCACGCAATAAATACGCCTCTACTGGTAAACCTAAAGGCAACGATCCAACATATGCATCTATTGCTGCATTGCTGCGCAAGTTTTCAGCTGACCCTGAGCGCGAAATTTCAGAGCTACTTCGCCAGATGATAGTAAATTTGGCACTGGGAAACTGGGATGCGCACGCCAAAAATATCGCTTTGCTTTATCGTGAGCCTATGGTGCCTGTTCTTGCTCCGCTTTACGATGTAGTGCCCATAGCTGAAATAGAACCACGTACAGAGTTTTTGTCAATGCGCGTTAACGGGCGTATACGACCCGAGCATATTTCTGCTGGTGATATTATAGCCGAGGCTTCTAGCTGGGGGATTGTAGCGGATAAAGCCCAATCGATTTTAAGCGACGTGCTGGCAAAGCTAAAAGATGGCATCTCTTTTGCGTCAAGTGTCTACCCCCATGCTGGCAAGCGGCATAAAAAGGCCTCTCTCAAAAGAATTTTGCAGCTAAGCGAGTAAATATGCTCTGTGTCTGGTGGCGTAAAAATCGACACTAAGGGCAGCTATCCTAACTGTTTTTGTCTTTCATGTCGTCTTCGGGGGGGGCGAACAATGCTACGCGCGTTGGGGTTGGGAATGCGCGAAAGTTCGTCGCAACTTTTGTAAACATCACACAAAAGTTCGTTGCATTTTTTGTGTTGGCGTGTCATACTACGATAAAGATACGAATAATCGGGCGCATTGAAAATAACAAGGAGCATTTATGTATCGAACTGCCATTGAAGAACTATTTAAATGGAAACAGAGCAGTTATCGCAAGCCTTTAATTATTGAAGGAGCGCGTCAGGTAGGTAAAACGTGGCTTATGAATGAGTTTGGCAAGCAAGCATATGCCAATACCGTCTACATCAATTTCGATTCAAATACCCAAATGATGGAATTGTTTGCGTCAGATTTAAATCCGGAGCGTCTAATCATGGGTCTGGAATTGTATGCGGAGAGCAAAATTGATCCAAACACTACCTTGATTATTTTTGACGAGGTGCAGGAGGTTCCAAGAGCTCTAACTTCGCTTAAATACTTCTACGAAGATGCCCCTCAGTATCATATAGTGTGTGCTGGCTCTTTGCTTGGCATTGCCTTGCATCCAGGTACTTCTTTTCCTGTTGGTAAAGTTGATTTCTTAAAGCTATATCCCTTGTCGTTTAAGGAATTTTTAATGGCAATTGGAAAAGAGCGTTTTGCCAAACTACTTGACGCGCAAGATTTTCAAATGATTACAAGCTTTAAGCAGACATACATCGATGCGCTCAAACAATACTTTTTTGTAGGCGGTATGCCTGAAGCCGTGCAAAATTTCGCAGATAACAAAGACTTTAACGAAGCCCGCGAAATTCAAAAGCGAATTTTGGTAGCCTATGAGCAGGACTTCTCCAAACATGCCCCCAACGAAATTGTTCCAAGATTACGCATGCTGTGGAACAGCATCCCCTCACAGCTATCCAAAGAAAACAAAAAGTTTATTTATGGACTTGTGCGCGAGGGAGCTCGTGCGAAAGATTACGAAACTGCGCTCATGTGGCTTTGCGATTGTGGTCTTATCCATAAGGTAAGTCGCGTGAATGCGGTTGGTTTTCCCCTGTGCGCATACGAAGACCTAAAAGCATTCAAGCTTTTTTTAGTTGATGTTGGCCTTCTTGGTTGCATGGCAGGATTAAGCCCCCGCACCTTGCTTGATGCCAACAAGCTTTTTACAGAATTCAAAGGAGCACTTACTGAGCAATATGTTTGCCAGCAGCTTAAAACCATTCCGGGTTTGAAGGTGTACTACTATACCAATGATAGAGGCTCTTGCGAAGTTGACTTTATTGTTGATACGGGTGAGCTCATCATTCCTGTGGAAGTAAAAGCGGAAGTAAACCTAAGAGCTAAAAGTCTTAGAACATTCAAAGAGAAATTTTCGCCTGAAATATCAGTTCGCACTTCTATGGCAGATTACAAAAAACAGGATTGGCTTTTAAACCTGCCGCTCTATGCGATAGATCAAATAAAGCCCCTGACCTGCGGAAGCGGGGCGCACAGGGAGAGTCTAGGAGGCAGCAATGGATGAGCCTAATGTTAGAAAGTTCAAAAAAGTTTGGGAAGACAGAAACGGCAGAATTGCGCTTGCTAGCATCGTGGCATCTTCCATGGGCATCAAAAGCGTAAATGATTTGACTTTTGACAATCTGTATGACAAGGCCGAAGGCTTCATCACGGGCTCTGACGGATTCGATGAGGATGAGTGGGACGAGGACGAGGGCGCTTGGATGGATGACGAAGGGGACGACGGCAGCTGGGTAGATGACGGCGATGATGACAGCGACTGGGAATGATGCACGTAGCTGCCGAAAGCTAACGCGTGCTAAAAAAGCTAACTGAAGCTGAAAAAACTAACGCATGCTAACTAAAATGAAAGCAACTAACGCTTGCTGGAAATATTGTTATTAGCGTGGGATTATTTGGCCATGCGGGTGACGCGGAAGTATGGGAAAGCACAAACGAAGGCACCCTTACAGAAACAAAGCGTATGCTTTATGATATGCATAAGCGGAAAATCGATATGTCTGATAGTATTTATGTTATTAACCCGGGTGGGTACATAGGTGAAAGCACGCGCTCTGAAATTGAGTACGCGGAAGAGACCGGCAAGGCTGTTTGTTATTATCAGGAGCCTTAAAGGGCAGAAAAACTAAACTGGGCAACCATAAAAGGCTAAGCCAACCCCGATAATCACGGAGGGAGACTCATGAAACTCATTCACTTATCTGATCTTCACCTAGGTAAGCGGATAAATGAATACTCGATGCTCGAAGACCAGGAATACATACTCAAAAAGATACTCAACATCATAGATGCTGAGGCTCCCGATGGCGTGATTATCGCAGGTGATGTTTACGACAAATCTGTGCCGAGTGCAGAGGCAGTGCAGCTCTTTGATGACTTTCTCGTCAGTCTGAGCGAGCGCAAGCTCCAAGTTTTCGTCATTAGTGGTAACCACGACTCCGCTGAGCGTATTGCATTTGGATGTCGCATCATGGACGGTGGTGGTATTCACATGTCGCCTGTGTATGATGGTGATATCAAGCCGATTGCTCTTTACGATGAGTACGGGACGCTTAATGTGTACATGCTGCCGTTTGTGAAACCAGCGCACGTGCGAGCAGCACTTGCGCGCACGGCGCGTGGTGGTGGGGATGGTGATGTCGCCGACGACCGTGAGGTTTCTAGCGACAGCGAGTTCGTCGTTGCTGACGTAACCGCAAGCGATATCATCACCTACACCGACGCCATCAAGCGCGCCATCTCGCAGATGGATATCGACGAAAGCGCCAGAAACGTGCTGGTAACACATCAGTTCGTGACGGGCGCAACCCGCTCAGACTCCGAAGAGATCTCGGTCGGTGGCACCGACAACGTGGACGCGAGCGTATTTGCGCCGTTTGACTATGTGGCGCTTGGGCATATCCACTCGCCACAAAACTGCGGATCAGACACTATCCGCTATTGCGGCACGCCGCTCAAATATTCGTTTTCGGAAGTAAACGACAAAAAGTCAGTAACGTTGGTCGAGTTCGCCGAAAAAGGAAACGTGTGCTACAAAACCGTCGAGCTCACACCAAGATATGACCTCGTAGAGCTCAAAGGCACATACGACGAGCTTACAAGCAAATCTTTCTACGAAAACACTACGTGGCAAGAAGACTATACGCGCATCATACTTACCGATGAACAAGACATACCCGATGCCCTAGGCAAACTGAGAGTGATATATCACCACATCATGAAACTTGACTACGATAACACACGCACACGCACGAGCGCAGAAATAAGTGAGGCGGCGGACGTGGAGTCAAAGTCGCCTTTTGAGCTTTTCGCAGATTTTTATGAACTGCAAAACAATCAGTCAATGACCGCCGAACAAACCGAGTTTATGCGCGCACTCATTGAGAGCATCTGGGAGGGTAAACAATGAGACCTTTAAAACTAACCATGTCTGCATTTGGCCCCTATGCAGGCAAAACTACCCTTAATCTAGATGCGCTCGGTACGGGTGGACTTTATCTCATAACGGGCGACACCGGTGCGGGCAAGACAAGCATTTTCGACGCGATAACTTATGCGCTTTATGGCGAGCCAAGCGGAGGAAATCGCGACAAGTCAATGCTGCGCTCGAAATACGCAACACCTGACACTCCCACGCAGGTCGAGCTCGTGTTTTCCTATGGCGACAAAACATACACCATCACGCGAAACCCAGCATATGAGCGCCCGAAAACTCGCGGCGAAGGCACGACCATGCAAAAAGCCGATGCAACGCTTACGCTGCCCGATGGCAGAGCTATCACCAAAGAGGGGGAGGTAAATGGCGCCATTGAGGACATAATGGGCATTGACCGTGAGCAGTTCATGCAAATCTCAATGATTGCCCAGGGTGATTTTCTCAAGCTTTTGCATGCGTCGACAGAAGATCGCATAAAGATATTTCGTCAGATTTTTAAAACTGAGCTGTATCAATCGCTACAAGATAGGCTCAAACGTGAATCGAGCGAGCTCAACGCCAAGTGTGAGTCAGAGAGAAGTAGTATCAAGCAATACATCGGCACCATCAGCTGCGACGAAAGCGATGTTTTGAGTATCGAGGTGCGAAAGGCCAAAGAAGACTCTTTGCCAACGAGCGAGGTTATCGAGCTTGTCGAGCGCCTAGTCGCGCAAGACAGCGCTCGTGCGACTTCATTGCAAACGTCAATCGAAAACGCCGACAAGCAGCTTGAAACCATTAACGCAAATCTCGGTAAAATCGAAGAATTCGAAAAAAGCAAAGGCGCGCTTGATAAAAACAAAGAGCTTTTAGAGAAAGAGTGCATCCAGCAAAAAACGCTACAGGCAGCTTTTGATAAAGCGGAAAAGAAAACACCGGAGCAAGAAAAACTCGCAGCTCAAAAGGCAAAAATTGAAGCCGAATATCAGCGCTACGATAATTTAGCCGAACTTGAAAAACAGATACGCGATGCACAGACAAGTATTTCTCAAGAGGAAGCGTGGCTAAAAGCAGCAGGTGAAAAGTGTGAACGCGACACTGTTGCACTCACTAAGCTCAAAAACGAGTTTGAAAGCCTCGCTGACGCGGGCGTTGGAAAAGCGAAACTTGAGCATGAGCGCGAGCGGGAAGTGTCTAGGCAAACCAAACTTCAAGAGCTCGCGAGCGCACTTAGTTCTTGTGATCAGCTGCGCGTGGGACTCAAGCAGCTTCAGGGTGAGTATCAACAAGCGGCGAACGATGCTGCACAAGCCAGCAAGGATTTTGAAGATAAGAACCGCGCTTTCTTGGACGAGCAAGCGGGGATTCTTGCAGAGAACTTGCAAGAGGGCGCGCCCTGCCCGGTGTGTGGCTCTTTAGAGCATCCCAACCTTGCAACAAAATCGGCAAATGCGCCGACTGAAGCAGAGCTAAAACGTGCGAAGAACGCAGCGGGTGCGGCACATAAAACAGCCGAGGAAAAAAGCGGTAGTTGCGGCACAGCCAAAGCTGCGCTTGATGCTAAAGTTGAAGAAGCAGAAAAGTTAGCCCGCGAGCTTGTGCTGGGTGCTTTTGCTGCACTTCCCGCAGAACAAGAAGCAGTTGCAGCAAGAATAACCAAGCTCAACGCAGCCATTACGGCTGAAGAGGCGCACATTTCCCGTCGCAGCCAGCTTTCCCAGATCCTTCCCGGAAAAGAAGAAACGCTCAAGAAAACGCAACAACAGCTTTCCGAGCGTGCCGCCAGCTTGGAAGCGCAAAAAGCAAAGCTTGAGCAGCAAAAGACACAGCGCGATAGTGAGAAAAAAGCACTGAGCTTCGAAAGCAGAGCGGCCGCCGAAAAACAAGTACGTGAAATCGACGCGGCAATTAGAAAGCTCAAAGATGTCTATGACGAAGCGCTCAAAAATCTCAACAAGTCCAAGCAAAAAATCGCTGGGTACACATCGGCCGTTGAGCAACTGACCAACCAGCTCGCCGCTGGCTGCGACCTTGACAAAGAGACAGAAATAAAGAAAAAGGCCGAGGTAGAGACAAAAAGGATGAGCGATAATGCGGCGTCGCGCACGCTTAACACGCGCATAGAGACAAACACGCAGGTATTGCGCAATATCCAAGCAAAGGCAAGCAGCCTAGCAGGTCTTGAAAAACGCTACTCTTGGGTAAAAGCGCTCTCAAGCACGGCAAACGGAGATATGTCTGGCAAAGAAAAAGTGAAGCTAGAAACTTACATCCAGATGACGTATTTTGACCGCACTGTTGCACGGGCGAACACCCGCTTTATGGTTATGTCTGGCGGGCAATATGAGCTCAAACGCCGAGAAGTGCCCGAAGACAACAGGAGTCAAACCGGGCTTGACCTTGACGTGATTGACCATTACAACGGCACAGAAAGAAGTGTCAAAACGCTTTCTGGCGGCGAATCTTTCAAGGCGTCACTTTCGCTTGCGCTTGGCTTGTCGGATGAAATCCAGGCCAGCGCTGGTGGAGTGAAGCTCGACACGATGTTTGTCGATGAAGGCTTTGGCTCTCTTGATGAGGAGTCTCTTGACCAAGCCATGCGCGCACTGACAGGTCTTGCGGATAGCAATCGCCTTGTTGGTATCATCTCGCATGTTTCTCGGCTAAAAGAGCGCATCGACAAACAAATCGTGGTTACGAAAGAGAAAAGCGGCGGCAGCAAAGCGTCAATCGTAATCTAAAGGTACTTTATATCAAGCAATCTTCATTAACCAGGATTATCTCTGTGTTTTCCTTTGCGATATCTAGCATGCGTTGGGTAAACCCGCTTTTGCTGAAGACACCATAGGTCATCTCATACCCCGGAAAAGCCTTGCGGATTTCTGCGGCACTTTCAACTTTATCTTTCAACGCAAAATAAATTGGCGCATCTACTGGCTTCGCGTGATACTTGCACTCTCCGGCAAATACTCGCTTGTTTTGGTGGTCTACAGACATTACATCAATCTCCGTATTGCTATCAAGATCATTTAGCCAATAAGATCCAATGCGGGATGGTGTGAAAGAAACCGACCCTTTTCTGCATAATTCTGCAAATATGGTCTTGCAGATGTCCTCATAGGTAAATGCAGCGAATTTCTCCCGGAAATCTCTGTGCATCTCTTCAAGTACGATCTCTATATTGTCCAACTCAAGCTCGCCTTTGTAGGGATAGACATAACGGAACCAAAAACGGATGAAATTGTCCGCAATAAAATACAATCCCTTGCGAGATTTTCCCGGATTCTTTTCAGTGATTGGCACCTTTTTTTCTATAAAGCCCAAATCCGAAAGGGTGGACAGATACGGCGTCAACGAGGATGTCTGCTGTCCGAGCGCGCCAGCAATCTTACCGAGCTTATGATTGCCGTCAGCGATTGCCTTGATAATAGAAAAGTAGTTTGACGCTATCATAGACTCGCTTTTTAGCAGGAAATTAGGTTCCTCATACAAAAAGCTATTTTTAGACAAAACGGCATCCTTAAGCTGCTCTTCTAAAGTCCGTTCATCCTCAAAAAACTCTAGATATTTCGGAATGCCTCCTGTTATGGCATACTGCTCTACTGCCTGCTCAAAGGGTATTTGTTGGGCAGCATATACATCCGTAAATGACAGTGGAGCTAAGCGTATCTGTGCTGTTCTGCGGCCATACAGCGGGCTGTCGTAAGACAGCGCGTATTTCTGCATCATGCCAGTCAAGGAGCCAGAAAGTATCAGTGTCACATTGCTGTCTTTCAAAATCTCATCCCATGCGTTTTGCAGGATAGAGGGGAAAGCTGCATTCGTTTTTACGAGGTAGGGGAATTCGTCAATAACAAGCACTTTCTTTTCATTTGGCTTGTAGTCGGCAATTATTTGGAACAAATCTAGCCAATCGGTAAATGTCGCTTTTTGTAACACTGAATTTTTCGTTGTACGAGCCACGACTCCCGCTAACCGCTTCATACTTTGGCTTTCCAATTCCTCTGTCGCGAGAAAATAAAATGCAGTTTTCTTCTTCAAGAATTCTTTAATTAGTGTTGTTTTTCCAACACGACGACGGCCATAAATTACTACAAAGCTACTACCATTGTTGTACTCTGTATTTAGCTTATCTAATTCATTTTTTCTGCCTATGAATTTCATGTTTGTATCCTTCTTATGATAAATCATCTTATGATAATCTAGCTTATATTATATATTCATAGGGCAATAAGTCAAGGGTCTGCGCGAATTGTATACTCAAAGTTTGTATGCTTGTGTATAGGAAGTAGCATGAGTAAAATAACAAAAGGATTAAGCGGGTAGGCGCACTTAGAGCACTTATTTTGGAGGATGCGCAAATGGATTTAACCTCATTTTACAAATCTGTCATTGACCAGGACAGCGCTCCGATTGTTATTTGCAACCTAGAGCACATCATAATTTATCTAAACCCAGCAGCTATTGCAATCTATGCAAAGCGAGGTGGAGCAGCGCTTGTTGGTACAAGTTTGCTTAGTTGTCACAATGAACAAAGCTGCAAGCAAATTGAGCGCATACTTTCATGGTTTGCTAAAAGCCCTGATAACAATATCGTTTACGAATCGCATAATGCCGCTAAAAATAAAGATGTCTACGTGGTCGCTTTGCGCGATGAAAACAAATCGCTTATCGGCTATTACGAAAAGCACGAATACCGCATGCAAGAAACCGCTTCCTTTTATGATATGCGATAGAATCTAACGGTTATCGGAAGATGTCACAGATGAAGTTAAGTGATTTACTTCAATTTTTGCAAGTATTCAAGTACTGCTTTGTTCGATAATGTCTCAAGCTTGTTAAAGTCGATGACAGGTTTCTTCATCTTTTTTACGATGTCGGCGATTTCGTCAAGAATAGCTTCTCGATATGCAAGAGATTGTGCCATACCAACATGTGCCCGGTTTTCTATCTCCAAAGAGCCAATCGCAAATCTTATTTTAACTTTCGCGACAGTTTTTTCCAGCTCCGCTTCCGTAAGCCAGCGTTCAACAATGTTTTCTTCTATGTGGGTTTTTGCCGTGCTTGCTGTATCTGGGTTTTATCACCAATTTGCGATTAATAAAGGGTGATTTATACACCAATTCAAGAATAAGCAACTATCGATTGATCGAAATTCCGCAGAATGCGGAAAATGCGGTATCTGAAATTGCGAAAAATGCACGATGATACAAAATGAAATGCTGCTAAAGCCTTCTAGCTTTGCGGTAATTTGTTTTGCATATTTCAGGCCGGCATACTCCATGGGTTCATCTCCTTTTAGGCTTTGCTCTGCTGCTTTTAGCATTCTGCGCATTTTTGTTTTGTCTAGGATAGGCACAGGTGGGGCGTGAGCATGGTTACAAAGATGGACACGCACGCGAGTTTTTGAAAAAGTGTTGCGCCGGGGCTAGACCCAGGGTCGCAAGTGCCATGGAGGCAAGCCCTAGACGAGGTCCTGCATGAATCTCGCAAAACAAAAAAACAGGCGCCAGCTCACATTGGCGCCTGTTTTATATCGTGCAACGAAATAAGGAAAGAGAGAGGAGGGGGATACCTTATTTCAGCACGTCAGTTGTCTTGCTTTACCTACTTCAGTGCATCAACCATGTTGACGTTTACTTTGATGTTAACGTAGGTGATAGTGCCATTGTTCTGATAGAAGTTTACGTATCCGACACTTTGCCATTCGCCGTCAACCTCTACATAGATGCCGAACAAATCGCTTTCCCTGTCGTTTTCATCATCGTAGTATTTCCAGCAGCCAAAGAGGTCTTTTACTTTGTCGATGCTGTCACCTACGTTGATGCCAATGCCAGTCTCGAAAGAGGCCATGCCGCTCAAATTGCTCGCCATGTCTTCTGCGCTTGCATCAAAACCAAGTCCGAGCAAGGTGCAGTCTTCCCAATAGGTACGATCTTCATTGTAAGCGTTAGCGATGTTGGCCAAAATCTCGTTTTGAGTTACGCCGTATTCGTCGCCTGAGCCTTGCTTGAGCACTACTTCGTTCTCACCAAAGGTGTACTTAAATTTGCGGTCTTGCTCCATCTTTGAAGTGCGGAACATATTTGACTCGCTGTATTCCCAGCCGTCATTAAGAACGTCTTTTACCTCACAGGGGAAACTGTAGGTCTTACCGTCAACCGTGGCGCTGAAAATCTTTTTCGCGTCCTCGAGAGACACTTTGTGCATCTTGCCTTCAACGGTAATGCTTACTTTGTCGTTGGAATACGTCACTGCTTCAGTGTTGACGTTATTGTAGCCGCCGTTAAAGTTGCCTAGCTCATTGGTTTCTTCTAAGCCCTGTTCCTCTGACACGGTAGCAACCGTGGTGTCAGTGGTGGAAGAGCATCCTACAACCATGGCTAAAGTAAGTGCAGATATAACCACGGTAATCAATTGTTTTGTTGCGATTTTCATGATTTACTCCTCCTTTCTAGAACAGTACGAAGATGTGTCCGCCTGCCATGTAAAACACGATGCGCAAGCAAATCGCTGCAGCAACACCGCATATCACTGCGACAGGTGCCCAGACTTTCCAGCCTTGCTTTTTGCCCATGAGAGCACCGAGGAGGGCAATCACAGAGCAGATGATAGCAATGAGGGTGAAGGGTAATACGTCGCTAGCGATTGGCGAAAACGTCGAAGTGTCGGTTATACCAAAAGTAGCGCGCGTTGGGTCAAAGTAGTAACCCATGTTGGTGAACGATCCACCAGCTGCTACCATAGCGATGATATAAACTATGGTAGTTATGGCATTAATAGCGCTGCCTGCAAGCATCGAAAGCGAGAAGTCGTCTTCGTCGCCCTTGAAACCCGCAAGGGTAACAAAGGTGGCAGGGCCGAGCAAGCATGACGCACCGAGCAAAGAGAGTATCTGGAAAACAGTATTCCATG
Organism: uncultured Gordonibacter sp.; assembly: GCA_964400955.1. Taxonomy (GTDB): domain Bacteria; phylum Actinomycetota; class Coriobacteriia; order Coriobacteriales; family Eggerthellaceae; genus CAJFUR01. The sequence goes on from CAYNWQ010000015.1 coordinate 11,457, forward strand.
TAGGCAGTGAAGCCATCATGTAGGAATGTCCCATAACCGCTACGAGCACTACACTCACGATGATGCCGATGATGCTTACAGCTTTGTGTACAGAGCCATTTTTCTTGAGCATTACCACAAAGACGATAGCAACAATCGCAATCGCTACGATGGCGATGAGCTCTTGGGTAATGCCTGAGGTGATGTGGCCAAATCCGTTAAAGATACGCTCCCAGTGCTGCAAGTGCAAAAATACTGAGATACCACCTATGACCAGCAAAATAGCGGCTGTAATCCAGGCTACAAACTGGGTCTTTTCACCCTTGCCACGCAAAGCATAGAGGCATTGGGTGCCAAAAAGACCTGCACACCACGCAATAAAGGTGGTAAACAAAATCAAAGGCCATTGCAGTTCCATTAACGATCGCCTCCTTCCCAATGATGACGGCGTAAGATGTAACGACAAGAAGGTCCATTGCCTACGTCAGGCAAAGCATAGACTTGATCGTCGGTAAATTCTTCCAAAAATTCGGTCATTTTGCGGTGTCCACCGTTGCCGTAGGTGCCTTCTCCGCGTTCGCCGGAGTTCATGGATCCTATAAAGGAATCCCATCCTTCGTCGAGGTCGCCTACCCAGCGAGCATTACCACCGCATTGAGCGACGCATTGAGGTATTTCGCCCTCTTTGAGCTTTTGTTCGCACATGGTGCATTTCTCAACCACGCGCTCGGTCTCGTTGAGGTAACGCACGCCGTAAGGGCATGCCATAACGCAGAACTGACAACCGATGCATTTTTCCTTGTTAATCTGCACGGTACCGTCTTCTGCTTTGTAAGAAGCTTCGGTGGGGCATACTGCAACACATTCGGGGTTTTTGCAGTGCTGGCAGGTGACAGGCAAAAAGTACATGTAGGCATCAGGCCATTCGCCAGAACCCTCAGGATCGAGGTTGGGTCCTACGCGTACTACTTTGTTCCAGTAGCTGCCAATAGGTACACCATTTATA
>CAYNWQ010000016.1:0-12239 GCA_964400955.1 uncultured Gordonibacter sp.
TGGCACAGAAGTTACTGAGCCGGTCGTGTCTGGCTGGTCAAGCAATGGTGATGTCCATACCGCAACGGTTACTTTCCCGGGCCAAGGTGCTTACGCGATGAGCGTTTCCGGCACCGACCTTGCAGAAAACGCTATGTCTAACTACAGCTGTGATGAATTTGTTGTTGACACTATCGCTCCTGAGATTAGTGTTTCAGGTATCGAAAAAGACAGTGCTTACAAAGACGATGCGCAGCCGCAGGTATCACTGAGTGACACCAATATAGACTCCGCGTCTACTATCGTCCTTGAGCGCATCGATGTTAATGCACAAGCCTCGAGCCCTTATACAGAGTCGCGCACAGACGCAACTACTACCATTGACGTGAGCTACAACAATCCTGAGGCTGTTGCCGAAAACGACGGCGTGTATCAGTTGATTATTCAAGCGCAAGACCTCGCAGGCAACACGAGCGACGAAGCTTATGCGTGGTCTATCAACCGCTTTGGCTCAACGTATGTGCTGCTTGACAACACTTCATCTCTTGTGAACCAGTATCTGCCTTATGAGCGTATGAGTAACGTCAAAGTGATGGAGATTAACCCAAGCGGCCTCAAAGATGGCGAGACCTCAGTAAACCTCACAAAAGGTACCGCAAACTCTACCTTAAAAGAGGGCACTAACTATCAAGTAGAGCCGGAAACGTCGAACGGATGGAGTACTTACACCTACACTGTCAACAAAGACAATTTCAACAGCGACGGTTTCTATCAGGTGCGTTTCCACTCCGTTGACGTTGCGGGTAACACCTCCGAAAACACCATGGAAAACAAAAACTCAGACCGCACGACTGAGGCAAAGGTTGCCTTTACCGTAGACGATACCGCGCCAGTTTGCAGCTTTATCAACCTACAAAGTGGTTCTACCTATAACGAGAGCACTCATGAGGCGCATGTCTCTGTGGAGGAAAATGCCAAATTGACCGATGTTACCATCACCGTAAATGGCAAAGCCCAAGACGGCGTTTCGACGGCTGATTTTGACAATGGTGCAAAATACAAGCTCAGCATCCCTGAAAGTAACGAAAAGCAAACCATTACAGTAGTGGCGACAGATGCCGCTGGCAACAAGAGCGAGACGGTTATTGCAGACGGTATCCTTATCTCTACCGATCCCGTTGCTCTATGGATGAACAATACACCGCTTTTCGTGGGTAGCATCGTAGGAGCATGTGCGCTGGTGGCACTCATTGCATGGCTAATCGTCTTAGCTGCTAAAAAGCGTGGCGAAAAACAAGCTGCATAAAGAGCCTCGACGAGTAGAGAGCATACAAATACCTCGTGGAGACGATAGATGAGCTTAACGACGTAAGAGATGCGCAAGCATCTCTTACGTGCCCGGTGTGCGGAGCGACCCTACCGTCTCACGCTAAACATTGTGTTGTTTGCGGGCTCTCACTCAAAGAGTCTGACTCTTTCGAGCAGGGCGGTGCTGACAGTGCCGGCAAAGATGCGGGTCACAGCTCTGGTCGCAGTGTAGGTCGCAGAGTTGGTCGCAGTGTGGATCGTGTAGCAAGTCATAGTGACGGCGCATCTGGCCTGCGAAAGATACCCAAAAAAGTTCTCATTGGCGCGTCTGCTGGTGTGATGGTAATCGTGCTAGGCTTTGTGGGATTTAAAATCTATGAGACCTATACATACGATCAGCACTTAAAAGAGCTTGCCGAAAGTTCCCAAGTAAGCGCAGACGCAAACACAGGCCTTGTTGAAAATACTACCGCTACTTTCGACAATGCAGGTACGACAAGCGGGCTTGTTGCAGGCGGAGGCGTAGTCGCATCTGCTGACTCATCGGTCTATCTCGCGTCTGCTCGCGGCGTTTTGAGTACGGATGCGCTTGGTGAGCAAAGCGATTTCGCGTGTGTGCTCGATGATACTGCTATTTGTTTGAACTACTACGGCCAAGACCTTTACTACCTCGACTTTGATAAACGTAGTGTCTCTTCTAGTATAGACGACGTCTTGTTTGGCACTGAAGTGCGTAAGTGCGCAGGTCTAGGTGATAGTACGGACAGTAGTGCCCAAGGTATACAGGGAACTAGTTCCTCGCAGCTTGTGTATAGCGCACAAGGTAGCGCGCGCCTGAGTTGCCTTTCGGTTTATGATGGGCGCGCTTATGTGCTTGAGACAGACGGTGATGACTTTAAGGTGATAAGCCTTGCGTGTGATACATCAGACACAAGCGAGCTCTACGCTGGTAAAGCACAGCGTGTGTGGCTTGGTATCGAAGACGATACGCTTTATGTGATATACACATTCGATGACTCATGGCAGGTGCTTAGGCTTGACCTTTCGCGTACAAACGCAAGCTTTGTTACACAGATGACAGGTGAGGGGAAACTTGCTTCAGCTTGCATGCATGATAAAGCTTTGTTTTATTCGCTCGACGAGTCGGGTACACCGAGTCGTCTCTATTGTAGGCACTTGGGCGGTAACTTTATCGAATACAGTGATGTCACGTCTTGTGTACGCATTACTTGCGCAGGTGACATCATAGTTGCGCTCAGTGACAAGGGAGAGGTGTTTTGGGTACATGCAAATACTGGGTTTACCCATGATATCACGGCCGATATGCAAAGCTTATGCGGGCATATTGATGCTGTACAGACTGCAATAGGGGTATCTGGTGCATGGATATATGTGAGTGACTTTTCGTCAGGCGCTGCTCTTTATAACGTCAATAACGAAAAGTTAGTAAAAATACCTGCAGACTAGAAAGGAAGAGAAGGATGTTTTGTATTAAATGCGGGAAAGAAAACAAAGCGGGAAGTACGTTTTGCACTGGTTGTGGAGCGCTTCTTTCTAGCGCAGGTGCGCAATCATCTGTGCAACAAATGCCAGTGCAACAGCAAACTTATGCCTCGCAGTGCGCCTATCAACCGGGTGGTACTATGGGTGCGCAGCCAGGATGTGGTGGTAGTATGCAACAAAAGCAAGAAGGATGCTTTTCTGCTGCATGGCATGACCTTACTTCTACTCCTAACTGGATTGGGAAGCTGTTGCTTTTAGGTCTGATTTCTCTGGTTTTAGTACTTAACTTTTTTGCCGTAGGTTATTTGCTTTTATGGGCGCGCGATCTCTCTTTTGGAAAGCGTGAAGGTATGCCAGCGCATATATTTGAGGGTGATTCTTTCAAAATTGGCTTTTTTGCTTGCGTGGTTTCCCTAGCATATACTCTTTGTTGGTATCTTGCGACATGTCTTTTAGCCGTTATTTTTGGGTATATGTCAGCATCGTTATTGAGTTATGGTTCTCTCTACGGTACTGGTACTATGCTGTCAGCTGTGGGCGTGACAGAAGTCGTAATGGGTTTAGTATACCTCTTTTTCGTTCTACCGCTAGAGTGTGTATCTGTTATGCGTATGGCAGTGACAAATAGACTCGGTGCAGCATTTAATATGAAGGAAGTATTTTTTGCCTTTAAAAAGTCTTATGGATCTTTATTGATGGCAACGATTCTACCATGTCTCGTAGCCGCTGCAATAGCGATTGTTTTTAGTGTAATTGTCAAAATTATTGTTATTGTTCTAGCGGGTGCGTCGTTTGCATCACTTGGAAATGGTTATGGCTACCAAAGCGTTGATTCGCTTGTTACTTCAATTTTTATTCAATTGGGGTGGGTTACTTGCATACTTTTCTTGCTCTTTCTGCTGCTCTATATCTTTATTACGCCTTTTACGTTTGCTTGTGTGTATCGTGGGACGGGTCACTGGGCGGCACGTATCGCTCCTGAGTGGGCAAGCGAAGCTATGTATACAAATGCAGGCGGTTATAATGCCTACCAGCAGCAGCCTTATAATGCAGCGTCACCTTATGGTGCCACGTCTGTTCCTGGTTCTGTGGTAGCCCCTGCACAAACTCCGGTTGCTGCGCCCGCTGTTGCGCCTGCATCTGCTCCTAGCGCCGCTGTTGCGCCCGCTGCTGCGCCTACACCCACATCCGCACCCACGCCCATACCTACACCAGCGGTTGTGCCGGCTTCTACCCCTGTTTCTTCATACCCCTCGACAATGGCAAATTCTGATAATAGTGATACGAGCCTGCTGAGCGAATCAGATGACAGCGGTACAACTCTGCTTGGCGGCGCTCAAGCTGATATATCAAACATATCTGCAGTTATCCTCGAGCGCTCTGATGGCGTAAATACCCGTATTACTTCATTTCCGGCAACGGTCGGTAAAGGTAGTGCGGCAAATGTTGTAATCTCTGGCAACTCTGCTATTAGTCGCACTCATGTGCGCATTTCGCAAGTGGGTGATGTGATAGCTGTAGAAGACCTAGGTACTACAAATGGTACCACTATCAACGGTAATCTGCTTGCCGAAGGTGAGCTTGTAGCCCTAAACGAGGGCGACAAGCTTGGCCTTGGTAAAGAGGAGTTTATCGTTCACATCAAGCGCTAGCAGCGCACATCAAGTAATCTTTAAGTGTTGTGCAACTGTACTCAATCAATTGCACAACACCTAAATATATCTCACCATGGGATAATAAAGACGCACGCGTGCTGCATGTACAAAATTTAGGTCGCGCGCCGTTGTGCGCAAAGTGTTAGTCACGTGCAAAGGGCGCGTGCGCAATCAAAACCGCGTGCTTTTTGCACGCGCAAAATCAAAGCCACGTGCTTTTGCACGTATGAGTCCTAAGTCGCATGCAAGGGGCATGCGCACAAGAGAAAGGTTGTACTCATGGCAATTCGTATTGATCCCGACACAATGGACAGCCGCGCAGGTGAATACCGCACTGAGGGCAGTAAGGTAGGGGAAGTTATCTCTAAGATGGACAGTTTGCTTTCTGCTCTGCAAAGTGAATGGGAAGGCGAAGCAAGCAAGTCTTATGCTGAGCGTTACGAATCAGAGCTCAAGCCTGCTTTCCAAAGTGCTCAGCAGCTTATCGAAGAGATTGCTACTGCTCTCAACAAGACGGCTAACGCCATGCGCGAGCAGGATGCTGCTCTAGCCGGTGGCTTCAGAGGCTAAGTAATGATAGTCGCCGTTCAGACGGGCAATCGTATACATACGCTTGCTCTACCACAAAACGTTGTCGGTGCGCATTGGGTTAGCGATACATCGGGTGCTCGCCTTGTCTTTATCGAGGCCAAAGAGGGCGCTTGGCGCATTGAACCTGCACCAGGCATACGGGTACGTGGTCTGGACGGCGACGTACGTCCGACGATAGATTTGGATCCCCAAAAACACGCAGTCCTAAACCTTGACGGAGAAGAAAACACCTCATGGTGTCTCGTTTTCTATCCAGATAGCGCAGGATTTCGTACAAGTCAGGTTTATGGCTTTTCAGGGGATGCGCAGATCACCGTCGGGCGTGCGTCCGAAAACGTCATCGCTTACGCTAACAACTTTGTTTCATCTCATCATGCTCGTTTGAGCTACACGCAACGTCGATGGTATATAGAAGACCTCGACTCTTCAAATGGCACTTTTGCAAATGGTGTGCGCATAGCACCCGGTCAGAGATATACTTTGAACTACGGCGACGTTGTGCGCATACTCGATTTGACTATTACGCTCGGTTGCGGGCTTATCTCTTGCAATAATCCAAAAGACGCTGTCAAGGTCTCATCTTTTTTTGTGCGTTATGAGGCGACATGTCTTGATGAGGTGACTGACTCGCCTGAGGTATCTGTTAAACCGCGTGAGTTTTTCTATCCAGCTTTGCGTTTTGCACGCAGCCGCGAAAGGAAAACTTTCACTATAGATGCACCACCAGCCCCAGAAAAAGAAGAAGAGATGTCTCTTGCTATGCGCATAGGCCCCTCTCTCATTATGGGTTTGACCTCGGTGCTTTCAGCTTGTGTGTTTATCTCTATGATGGCTGAGCAAAATACTTCGATATTGCGCGCTGTACCTATGATTGGCATGGCGGTTGCTATGCTTACTGGCAGTGTGTTGTGGCCAATACTCAACGCTCGCTCGTCGCGCAGGCGTCGTGAAAAAAAAGAAGCTGCACGTCGCGCGTCGTATTCGCAGTACCTAAGCAAGATGTATTCGGCCATAGCTGCCGAAGAGGCGACTCAGCGAGAGATTCTCAACGAAAATCGCGTCTCTGTTCAAATGTGTCTCGAGCGCGCACATGCACTCGACGTGCATCTCATGGATAGAACCCCTCTGCATGCTGATTATCTTGAGGTACGCATTGGCCAAGGCACAGAGCCGCTGCTTGCCGACATTCGTTTCCCTGATAGTCACTTTACTATTAATGAAGACGAAGTGCGTGAGTCGGTAGAGATGCAGGCAAAAACTCCTCGCGTACTTGAAGGTGTGCCGCTTGCTTACCCTCTTATCGAAAAGCCTATTTTAGGTATTGTAGGTGATGAAGCATTTGTGCATGCCTTCGTACGTGGCATCGTGGTGCAGCTTTGTGCCATGGTGAGCTATGAAGATATGAAACTTATGGTTTTATGCGATGAGCAGTCGCGAGACAGTTGGGCGTTTGCGAGTCATTTGCCGCATTGTTTTTCTGACGATAGGTCTATGCGTTATTTTGCTTGCGGCATTGAGGAAACAAACGAGCTTGGCATGTTTATGGAACGTGTGATTGATGCGCGCCGTGCCGAAAGCTCCTTTGAAGCACGCGATGCTCATCCTTACTACCTTATAGTTTGTGCATCCGAAGAGTTGGTTGATAGAGCAGATATCGTGCATAGCGTGGTAAGTGAGCGCGACAATCTCGGTATCTCACTCATCGCGACTGCGCGCTCCATAAATGACTTGCCTAAAGAATGCAAAAGCGTCATCGTTTTAGAGGGAGAAGGCGCCTATCTGCTTGACCGCGATGATCCAAGCGGCAATCGTCGTGTGTTTACTCCTGATATCATGGTCGACGTAGCTTCTGCGGATGGCTTTGCCTTTGCGCTTGGCAGAGTTCACTTGGATATCACGGTTGAGTCACTGCGTATACCCTCGCGCCTTGGCTTTTTGGAGATGCTCGGAGCGGGCAGTGTAGAGCATTTGAGTATCGCATCACAGTGGCGCGAAAGCAACGCTTCTGCAACTCTAGCTTGCGCTATTGGTCAAGACGAACAAGGTGAGCCATTTCTCTTAAATCTACACGAAAAATTCCATGGGCCTCATGGTCTTATTGCAGGTACTACCGGCTCCGGCAAGTCCGAATTTATCATTACCTATATACTTTCTATGGCTATCAATTACTCGCCGAATGATGTTGCCTTTGTCATTATTGACTACAAAGGCGGTGGTCTTGCGCGCGCCTTTGATAACGAACACGTGCACCTGCCACATCTCGCAGGCGTTATAACCAACCTCGATGGCGCAGCTATTTCGCGCAGCCTTGCTTCCATTAAAAGTGAGCTCAAACATAGGCAGGCGCTTTTCAATCAGGCGCGCGATATCGCCGGTGGCGATAACGTAGATATCTATGATTACCTCGACCTTTTTAGACAAGGCAAAGTGAGCGAGCCTTGCCCGCATCTATTTATCGTTGCCGATGAGTTCGCTGAGCTCAAACAGCAAGAGCCTGAGTTTATGGATGAGCTCATCAGTACTGCGCGTATTGGCCGCTCGCTTGGTGTGCATCTTATCTTAGCAACGCAAAAACCAAGCGGCGTGGTCAACGACCAGATATGGTCAAACTCTCGCTTTAAGGTCAGCCTGAAAGTGGCCGATGAGGCTGATTCTCGTGAGATTATCAAGCGTCCTGATGCTGCTGCGCTCACGCAGGCTGGGCGGTTTTATTTGCTCGTGGGTTACAACGAGTATTTTGCACTTGGACAAGCGGCTTATGCTGGCTCGCGCTATGTAGCCCATGAGCGTTTTTGTGCTACGACTGATGACTCGGTGGTGTTGATTTCAAATACGGGACGTCCGCTTGTTTCGATGAAGCCCAAGCAAAAAAGCCTCGATGCTGACGGTCGTACTGAGCTTGTCGCCGTGCTTTCTCTGGTGCAAGATTGTGCCGCCGAACAGCACTTGCATGCGCGCCAGCTCTGGCTTGAGCCAGTGCCCGCGCTTGTTATGGTTGATGCGATTGCCGCGAAATATGCGCGAGCAGCTGGAGGGTGCACATCCCGTGAGGGCTTTGATATTGACCCGATAGTTGGCGAGTTTGACGACCCACAAAACCAGCGTCAGGGTGTGCTATCGCTACCTATTACACGCGAGGGTAATGCGCTTGTCTATGGTACGACTGATTCCGGCGCTGAAAAGGTGGTTTATGCGGCCACGTATGCGATGTTTGAGACCTTTGGGCCTGAGCATCTTAACTTGTATGCACTTGATTTTGGTAGTGAGTCTTTGCGTGCGTTTTCACCTGCACCGCAGATGGGTGACGTGATTTGCGTCGCTGATGAAGAGAAGGTACGTCGCTTTTTCGACTTTATCAAAAGAGAGATAGCAAAACGACGCGAGCTGATGACGAAATATGGCGGATCGTTTTTACGCTATGTTGCGGCAGGTGGAGATGCACCCGCTATCATCGTGGTCATAAACTACCTCGGTGCTTTTTTGGAAGCTTATCCTACGCTTGAAGACGAGCTATCGTATCTGGTGCGCGAGGCAGGAAAAGGTGGCATCTATCTGCTAGCATCAGCGGCTGGGCCTTCGTCGGTACGCATGAAATACCGCCAGTACTTCAGGCAAGTGCTCGCTATCAATCTAGCCGACACGTCAGATTACGCGATGCTTTTTGGTTCTATGCATGGCGTGCCGATACCGACCGGATATGCGCGAGGTTTAGTGCGCACCGAGGAAGGTGTATTTGAGTTCCAGGGAGCGCATTTGTGCGAGGATGATGACTTTGCGTTTGCTGAGAGATTTAGTGCAGGCGAGGCCGCGAAATATCCAGCCTCAATGGCTGCACCCGCTGTGCCGCTTGCTCCGAAGTGTGTCGAGCCTTATATGCTACAAGGTCAGACGTATGGACACTACGAGTCCTACGAGGTGCCGTTTGGTTTGTACGACGATGTACTCGGACTTGCTTGCTTTGACTTTAGCGAGTCTCTTATTTCGCGTTGTGTGTTTCAGCGCAAAAAAAGCGGCACGTGTTTTATGCGTGCATTCTTAAACTTTGCGCCTACGATGCCCGGTTGGGAGATTTCAGTTTTAGATATTTCACAGCTTTTGGGTGAAGAAAAGCCCCAAGGCTGTGCTTTTGCGACGCGCTCAGCTGAGTTTGCGAGTACGCGTCTGTTAAGTTTGTTTTCTATGAGTGGTGAACCTACCACGCCGCGTCAGCTCGTTGTTATCTCGGGCGTCGTTTCACTTTTTAGTAGCATTCCCTTAAACGATGCAAATGAGATAAAAGCACTTTTGCGTGGATTGAGCCTTGTAAAATCACAGGTGCGTTTATTACTTATCGATAGCGTAGTAGATGCTACCTATAACTATGAGGACTGGTTTAAGGCGCATACGTCGAGCAGAGACGGACTCTGGATAGGACCTGGAGTTGATGCGCAGACCGTTATCACGACTACCTACACTCGACAAAAAGTAGCAGTTGATGCGAAGTGCGAAAACAAAGGCTATCTCATCGAGGGTGGCATTCCGCGTCTTGTGCACTTGCTTGGTATAGTCGATGGGGGCAGTGCTGGTGAAATATAAACAGACATATGTAGTGGAAGTGGAGGTAACACGATGATACAATGCCCCGATTTTTTGCCCTTAGGCTCTGTGGTGGTGCTGCGTGGCAATGAAAAGAAAATGCTTATAGTAGGGCGAGCACTGGTCTTTGATAAAGATGACGGCACAAAAGAGTATTACGACTATACGTTTGTGCCTTACCCTGAGGGGCTTATACGTGACGTGGTGATCTACAGCAACCATGACTGCATAGAACGTGTAGAGTTTGAGGGCTATCGTGATGATGATGATGCAAAGATTATAGAGACTTTACAAGAGGTGTTGCCTAAAGTAGACATTCCGAAAGCCACACCAAAGCCTGTAGACGCGTGGTAGGAGTGAGTGTATGCGCACTGAATCAGAATATAACGGGCTCATAAGTGGTGCTCTAAAAAAGATTGAGGAAGCTAACGCAAACAACAAAAGGATTGATGCGCAAATTGAGCAGCTGCGTGAGGCGAAGCATTACGCTCAGGTTGCTAAAAGTAAAGCAACTGACCTTAAGCACAGAGTCGATTGCTTTTCTATCCACGGTCATTGGAAAAAGTGCTACCGCAATAAATTTGAAGACAAGCTTGATACGCTGAGCAGTAGCTATATCTCAGGCTATATAAGAAAGATTGGCGAATATATCAACGCTATTAACATGGAAATAATTTCTTTGCAAACGCAAAAGGATTACATAGCTCAGGCTATTGATAATGCTAACAAGCAGATTCAATCGTGGACGCGCGATCTCCAAAAGCTCGCAACAAAAAATTAGCATGCGTGCACTAAAAAGGAGGTAGGCAGTGAGTCAGATATCTATCGATTATCTTGAATATATAAGTACGAGCAATGACCTTTCGGATAAAAGCGAGACGCTTTCAGAACAAAAGCCACCAAAGGGAGAGCATTCGTCAAAGTCAAGCGCTATGGACGAGCTTGAGCAGCGACTACGTATGCTAAAAAAGGCTCTTAAAAAATACAATGAGCTTTTAGATAGCGACATCGAGCACTTTCAAGCAGTAGGAGATATGCTTTTTGAGGCAGATAGAATAGAAGCAGAGAAGTTTTTGTATCCTTTCCGCTTAACTTCTAAGGGGAAAGAATCGTCTGTCAGTGGCGGCGGCAGTGGTAGTGGTGATGGCGGCGGTAGCGCCTGGTAGACTTAATTTTGCTCCGCTATTTTAACTGGCATTGGTTTTTGAGAGAAGGGAGGCGAGCTAAAGTGGCAGGTTCCTATGATATCAAATTTGCAGATGTGCAAAGTATTCAAAACGATTACGCTCAATTTAGAAACGCCTTTGATAGTGCTGTTGAGAGTTTGGTTGGCGCCATAGAACGTGTTAGCTGTCTTGATTCGTTTAAAGGTGAGGCGGCAACGTCTGTTAAAGAGTATTTTAACGCTGTTCATATGATTTCGCTTGATTCACTAAGAAGTCTAGTTGGGCAACTCGATACTGATTTAAACGTAGGCTATGCAGAGGGTTTTTGGAATGATCCTGTTTCTGCACAGCACGATGCACAACTGCCTGAGACCGGTCTTAAAGACGCTGAAAGTGACTTACAAATCCTCATGAATGGTCTTCTGTGTGAAGCCGAGAGTTTTATGGAGCGCGCGCAAAGTGCGCTACCCTGTGCTATCAATGCAACTTGTCCCCACACATGGGATATTCAAGAGATTATGGGCGCAGAAAACACGCGCATCTCAAAAAAACGCGAGGCAGCAAGAGAAGTAGAAGATAAAGGCTATCAACTTTTCTCTGATGGCGGTGGAGAGTATGGGCAACTAGAACAGTCGTTTTTGCTTTTCCTCGAACAATGTGGCTCCGCGGGTGCCATCTCGATTAGCAATTACAATAGCGCTGCGTTTTCTCAGACTTTGGAGTCGACAGGCTTGCGTGCTGCTTACGCAGACAGTATGACCAATCAGAAGGAAAACTCCGAAGCGCTTATATCTGCCAAAAAAGACACGATAGAGCGGCAAGAGGTAATCGTTAAGGAAAGAGAAGCTGAGGCTCTCGAAAAAAAGAAGTTTTGGTGTCGTGTAGGCACTGTGCTAGGCGTCGTAGCGGTTGTAGCTGGCGCCGCTGCTTTAGTTGCTACTGCAGGAGCTGCAGGTCCGATTGTTTTGGCTTTAAAGACTACGGCGGCTGCTATTAGTCTAGGTAGTACTATCGGAGACACAGCACAGAGAGTTCAGCAGCTTTATTATGTTGAGACCGGCAAGGATATCTATGCTGATAAAGATGAAAATGAAATTATCTCCGGTTCGATTAAATTCGGAAAGACGGCAATTAGTGGCGCAGCAACAATTGAATCAATAAAATATCATGCGGACACAGATTTTGATAAAGTACTTACTGAGGATACGCCTGGCTTTTTGACGAAAATCGCTGGAAAAGCGGTCGAAGAAACATCCGACTATATAGCAGACAAGCTCCACAAACAAGGCTATGAAACAGCAGAGGCTTACGTCGATGGTGCCGGAGAAATTGCGAGTGAAGCAGTAGAGGAAGCTTTTAAAGGTGAATTTGATGGGTTCGGTTTTGCAGGCGCTGCTGCTAAAGGCGGACAGGCTGTAGCTGACCCCTACACCGGAGAAGCCGATGAAGAGCTCGAGGCTTG
>CAYNWQ010000017.1:0-11876 GCA_964400955.1 uncultured Gordonibacter sp.
GGGACCAATTGTTACTCTTATAGAGTATGAAGCGGGTAGCGTCGTTGGTCTTACGGCAGCTCTTTTGCTTATATTTATGCCCTACTATGTGTCGATGAGCGTCTTAGCGCTTGCACCGTTTGGCTCAGCAGCGGGGCTTGCGCGTCACAGCTTTAAGAAGCGCTCAACACATGCGCCTAGTCGAAACGATGTAGCTCTTTCAAAAAGTGCAAGGAATCTTTTTTTACGTGCCTTGAGTGGTGCCTTTTTGATTGGGTTTTTGCAGGGTTTTACCGATATCATTGCAGGATTTTCTGCGTTTTCTACTACCGATGAGCATGGAGTATATCTTTTCTTGGCGGGTATTTTGATCTCTCTTTACCTTGTGTTTGTGGGTATCGTTAAGACAGACCCGCTTGATACTCTCTACCGTTCGTCTATGCTGTTTTTATGCCTTGGCTTTGTGTTGATGTCTTTCATGGAAAATTATTACACCTTTTTCCAGGCGATAAGCTTTGGCGGGTACATGATCTTTATCGCGTTTATTTTGATAGTTAGTGGGCGTATCAGTTTCGAGTTTGGCACGGGTATTATGCGTCCGTCTGCTGCGAGTATTGGCACTTTGTATCTTGGTGAAGCATGTGGGCTTGTGCTTGGCGGCGGGATTACTGAGGTCTTTGGCTCAGGCTTAAATGCAACTTATATAAGTGCAGGATGCGTCTTTGTGTTTCTCTTGGTACATCTTTTCCTCTTTAACGAGACCGATCTCGTGCATGCAGGTATAGGTGATATCGATATCGTAGAAGGCGCCACTTTGTCGAACGTGACGTATAAAATCGAAGGTGCGGCTGAGGATACTGCAGCAGATAAACAGGCGACAGTCGATGTTTTCAAAGAGAGGACAAGTGCCCTTACGCAAGCACATGGACTTTCGCCACGCGAGTCGGAAGTGTTGCTGCTGCTTTTACAGGGACGCACTATGGCGCGCATCCAAGAAGAGCTTTATATCTCTGCAGGTACGGTGAGCACTCATATGCGACATATTTACCAAAAGACTGGCGTTGCCAATAAACAACAGCTGCTTGATCTCGCGTTTCCGAAGGGGAAGGCTGAGTAACGCGCACGGTGCGCAATGTGCGCTGCGTGTGCGTGGCGTGCGTCATGTCGCGGGGCGTGTGATGGGTGGTGCGATACGGCCTGCCGTGTGCGGAGTGTGCGCGTAACTGCTCTCGCATACATATTTTCAAAAAATTTCAAAATTATTTCTAGACAAGAAAAAAGATTAAGCGTATAGTTGTACGCGCAAGCACTTCATATGAAGCTGGGGGGCTTCGAGAGCGGCTTCATCCGAACATGAGGATGGAGACTAAGCATGAGTGCAAAAAACATTTCTTTAGACGACGTTGAAAATGTCGTCCTATCTTCCACGAGTAAGCGCATAGGTGTATCTGTACCTGCGTATGCGTGCGTGGATTCACCCATTTTGGAAAAGGCCGCGCGTATTGCCGCTCAAGGTGAGTCGGTAGTCGTGGTGTGCGCAACGCGCGCGCACGCACAACTGCTCGCTGCAAAAGCGCAAAGCAAAGCTGATTTCCAAGATATTCCCATTATGTTTGCAGGAGATGTAGCTACACATGAGCTCGAGGACGAGCGCGTGCAAGCGCAAGTGCTGCGTACTTCGCGTGTACTCGATGCAAACGAAATCGATGTTCTCACAGAAGACATCAAAGTTACTGGCCTTAAGCCGAAGCGTTTACGTGAGATGCTCAAGTTTTTCTACCACAGCATGAGTGACTGTACGGCAGAAAAAGATGGCTGGTTGCAGACCCAAGAAGAAGCCGGTGTGTATGCAGTGCTCGAGGAAAACCTTGAGGCGCGCCGCGCTTGCCTGCCGTATGAGATTTACGCAAAGGCCTATCAGGGTTTGGTCGCGTGTGACATCGCGTTTGAGCCCCGCACCTTTATAGTCGATGACTTTGGAGCTCTAAGTGCCTCCGCTCAGCGCCTGTTGGAATATTTGTCAGGCGGGCAAATCATCGCTTTTGGAAACGATGCTTTTTTGAGTATCGAAGACGAACCTTATCCTGCTCCGGCAGGTATGCGTGCGTTTCTCGATGATGAAAACACTGAAGTCTATGAGGTTTGTGCATGTGCAGTCGAAAAGACGCCGGCACACGCTCTTTCTACTCCTCATGAAGAATTCGACTTTGTCGCAAGCGCAGTCGCTGCGCAAATCGCAGAGGGTGCAGCCTCAAGCGACATAGTGGTCGCTGTACCTAACGGCATCTGGGCAAAATACATAGCTCGCGCACTTGGTTCGCAAAATATCGAGACCTTCATCGATTTTGGTGTCGCTAAAACCAAAGGCGACCCGCGCGATAAAACGACTTCGTCGGCCATTAAGCTAGCTGCTTTTGCGAAACTGCTCGAAAACCCGGACGATTTCACTGCTTATCGCACGTTTATCGGCGCTAATGACTGGCTGCTTGGTAGCGATGGGTTTTTGGAGCTGTTGGCCTTTGCTCGTGAAAATGAAATGCCCGCGAGTAAAGCAATCCATGTACTGTGTGAGCCCGAAAATCTAGAAAAAGCAACCGAGAGTTTTCGTAAATTTCTCAAGCCCATGCAAGAGTACGCAGACCTGCGTGAGGTATGGGAAACTAAAAATGTAAGCGAAATAGCTAAAAAGATGGCTGAGCATGGTATGCCTTTAGGTGAGCATGCGGGTGTGTTAGGCACGCCCGAGGATAAGCCTAACATAACTGCTTTCGTGGAAAGCTTTAAGAGCGAGATGCCGACGCAACCACAAAGCGCTGTGGTGATAGCTCCATACACGCGTTGCCACGGGCATCATTGCAAAACTTTATATATCGCAGGTATGATCGATGGGTTTATGCCTAAGCGCGATGCGGTTGACGACGCTTTTGATATCGAGCACCGCGCGCGTGCCCTTGCGCGCGACGCTTCGATGCTCGCAAGTATCGAGGCAATTGCTTCCGAAAAGATAATCTACAGCAATTTTGATCATGACGCTATTGAAAACACCGGTGCACTTCATATGGTGACGACGCGCATTTATCACAAAGATGACAGACGCATGGCGTGCGTGAGCCCGTCGGCGCTGCTTAAGCAAGACGCCTAACTTTGATGATTGACTTCCCATTTTAAAGGAGAGATAGTTATGGAAAAAGCTACTGAAAACATAGAAGTATTTGAGATTGATGATGACTTTGATCCGCTAGAAGACACGGGCCTTGAGCTTGATGAAGAGGTCGAATACACCGGCATGGACTATCAGGTGCCTATCCCTGATGCAGACCGCTCCATCGTGCCTGACCCAGTTATTTTGCCTCCCGAAGAGCGTATTGCAAAACTGATACATGGTTTGCCAGGACAAAAGTTTCGCCTACTGACGGCAATTACTATTTGCAAGGAGCCTAAGACACTTGAAGAGGCGTCGGCAGAGCTTGAAGAAAAATACCCGCAAGGGACAAGCGTATATACGCCGATGCGCATTATCGAGCTTTTGTGCGATGCGGGTGCGCTTGACCGCATAGATCCTGAAGAGCCCGAAGGTGAGGGCGAGGGTGCGCAGGGTGAGAGCGAAGGCGTTGGTGAAGGCGAAGGCACGCCAGCTGCACCGGTCGTGGCCGCATCGGTCGCAGCTGCGCCCGAAGATGCTGTTGCGCCCGAAGACGTGACTGCACTCGATGATGCAGACGAGGAACGCATAGATAGCCTCGAATTTGACATGGACGACCTTGAGTTTGACGACGTTGAGCAAGTAGAGCCGAGCCTTTATGTCGCAACAGAGGTGGGTCTCAAAGAGGTCGAAGAGCGCTGGAGTGCAAGTGTGGCGGCAAAAGTCATCCCCGACGAGCCGCAATACCTTTCCATCTGGAAGAAAATACTTACGATGTGCGACACAGAAGGCGGACAAACTAAAGTTGCAATCGCCGCAGAGATTGACAACGACCCGCTGCTGCAAGAGCCGCGCCGTTGGTGCCAGTACTTTATAGAAAAGCTCAGAGAGGGCAATGCGCTTGAGTGGCACGACGCGTGGGTTATCACCGACATTGGTAAAGAGATCCTCGGAAGCGACATTTTCGCTGAGGCGAGCGAAGATTAGACAGGAGTTGGGACAGTTATGGCAACCACACAAATTACTTTAAGTGATGTTTTGAAAAACCGCACCAGCACGTATCAGATGCTAACGCGTTTGTATATGTCTGAGGTGGACGAAGAATATTTAGACAAGCTGCGCACTATGCATTTCCCCAAAAACACGGGTAATGCGCATGTTGACGAAGGCTACCGGCTCATTCGAGAGTTTTTAAACCAGGCAGACGTCAACGCAGTTGATATCCTCGCTGCTGACTATGTTCGTGCGTTTTTAGGTTCGGGCGTGTCGGGTTTTTCTGCGGCGTATCCTTTTGAAAGTGTTTATACCAGCCCAAAAAGACTGATGATGCAAGATGCGCGCGACGAAATGCTGGCGCTTTATCGCGCGGCTGGTTTGGGCAAAGCTGATACTTGGAAAGAGTCCGAGGATCATATCGCGGTGCAGCTCGAGTACATGACTATTTTAGGTACGCGTATCAGCGAAAAATATGACGCAGGTGACGAAGACGGCGCTATCGAGCTTTTGTTTTCCCAGAAGAATTTCTTGGAAGATCATCTACTCGCATGGTTTCCTATGATGGCAAAAGACATGGAGAAATTTCCCAAGACTGACTTTTATCGTGGTCTTGGAAAACTGACGCTCGGCTTTCTCGAGAACGACAAGGAGTTTCTCGACGACATTTTAGCGGGTGTTGACTACGAAGATGAGAGCGCTGCTGCGCGCGCAAAAGCGCTTGGTGAAAAAGTGCAAGACGACGCAAAAAGCGACGAGCAAATACAAGGCGACAAAGAGAAAAAGGAGTAGACAACAGATGGACAGAGGAGGCAAGCAGGTATGAGCGAGACGAACAAAGACACGTCTGCTGACACGCCGAAAAAAACAGGTATTTCTGTTAGCAGACGCGGTGTTGTATGCGGTGCGGCTGGTGCGGCGGCAGTGCTGGCTTTAGGAGGTGTGCGCTATCTGCCGAGTAAGACGCTTGTACGCCCACCAGGAACAAAAGACGCAAATATGATGCTTGCAGGATGCATCTTGTGCCAGAAGTGCTTGGAGGTTTGCCCGCAACATGCCATCAACATTACGCATGTTGAAGACGGTATTTTCCAGGTACGCACACCGAGGATGGACTTTCATCAGGGTTGGTGTAATTTCTGCGAGGATATTGAGGGAGGCCCTCGATGCGCGGCAGTATGCCCAACAGGCGCTATCGAAAAAATAGATACACCTACGGTAAACATCGGTGTAGCTGAGCTCACGCGTGAGTGGTGCCTCGCTTATCGTGGCACGGGATGTCATAGTTGTCAGGATGCTTGCAACTATGATGCTATCACGCTCGATGAAGACCATGTACCCGAAGTGCTCACCGATAAATGCAACGGCTGCGGCGCTTGTGAAAATGCGTGTATCTCGCTTTCTGCGGGTTCTCTGTCGGGTACGTGGGATGCTAGTCATCCGACCGATCGCGCTATAACAGTTAAGCCAATCAACGAGGGGGCAAGTCATGAATAATAAAAAGACAGTGCGTGTGCGCTTTTTGATAATGCTTGCCGTACTTGTTGTAGTGGCGCTAGGCTATTTTACGACTTTTGGTATCGGTACGGTTTGTGGCATAGGCTTTGATTCGATTACGCTTTTATGCCCGCTGGGGTCTTTGCTTGCGATGATTGCAGAGCGTAGTGCTATCCCTATGGCCATAGTGAGTATCGTTGCGGTGCTTATAATCTGCGTGGTTTTGGGTAAAGTATTCTGCAGCTGGGTGTGCCCGGTGCATTTTTTGAGCAAGCTCAAGCCAAAATCAAAAACAGAGAGAGCGGCAAATAAAGCAGCCAAGGCAGCTGCGGCGGCTAAGGCTGCAGACGATGCGTTTGCAAGTGACGCTGATGCGACCAAAACCGCGGTGGGCGAGGCAGATGCGGAAGGCTTAGGCGACAAGAGCGACAAGAGCAAAAAAACAGCTGCCCTGAAAGTAAACGCGCACAGCGCATGTGCGGCCTGCGCTCATCCTTGCGGCAAAAGCAAAGGTATCAAGATTGATAGCCGTCATGGCGTGCTCGCTGCGGCTTTGCTCTCTACAGGTATTTTCGGATTCCCTGTTTTTTGCATCATCTGCCCGGTAGGTCTTACGTTTATCAGTGTGATGCTTATCATCCGCCTCTTTGCTTTTGGCGAAGCAACGTGGACCATTGTGCTTTTCGTTGGCATTATCTTGGCTGAAGTGATCTTGCTGCCGCGTTGGTGCTCTCACTTCTGCCCACTTGGCGCGCTGTTTTCGCTTTTCAGCGGTCTCAATAAGACATTTCGTCCTCAGGTGGATGAGAGCAAGTGTCTCCATCATCAGGGCGTTGAATGTAACCGCTGCGTGCATTCGTGTCCTGAAGGTATAAACTTG
The DNA here is from genome assembly GCA_964400955.1 of uncultured Gordonibacter sp. GTDB lineage: Bacteria > Actinomycetota > Coriobacteriia > Coriobacteriales > Eggerthellaceae > CAJFUR01. Next base: position 6,492 of record CAYNWQ010000017.1, read on the forward strand.
CATGATATTGCCGCAGGTGAAACCACGATAAATGATTGCAGTAAATGTAAAGTATGTTCGGATGTGTGTCCTGCGGGAGCTATTAGTTTTCCGCTTTTTTCTCGCGCGGGAAAGTTAAACGGCGCGAAAGCGGAAGTTGTGACGGCGGAAGCTGCGACAGTAGCAGACGTTGAAGCTGCGACGACAGCAGACGCAAAAGACGCAAATAATTAGGACATTAGCATCTGTCGAGGTTAAGGAATAGTCATGTCTTTCATTGATAGCCTCCTTTCTATGCTTGAGGGTATGGAGCAAAAAAATATTTCTGTGCATGAAGAGCGTTGTGTGTGCATACGCAACCGCAATGCCAAATGTTTGAAGTGCGTGGAGGTGTGCACTACTGGCGCTATCGCTTATGAGGCAAACGATTTGCAGGTGTACCCAGAAAAATGCATTGGTTGTGGGACGTGTGCAAACGTATGCCCGACGAGTGCGCTCGAGGTCGTGGGCTTAAGCGACGAAGAATTGACGCGTGCGGTCAAGCAGTCTATACGTGTGACAAAGGGCCACCCGGTTATCACGTGCCAGACAGCACTTGATGCAGCGAAAGAGTTGCTCGAAAAAGAAGCGCCTGAGCGTCGAGGACTGCTTGGCGCCTCAAAACAAGCTCAGGCAGGTTTCGACGAAAACGCGCTTTGCGTGGTGCCGTGTCTGGGGCGTATCGATGAAAGTTTGCTTATCGGCATTGCGGCCTACAAAAGCTTTGATGCTACGCTCGTGTGCGGCAACTGCGAGACCTGCGCGCATGCAAAAGGCGGTGACTTTGTACGTAAGGTTGCGCCCGACGCACACCGTATGATAGCTGCTTTTGGCAAAGAGATGCCTATATACTTTACGAGCGAATACCCTGAGCGCGTAAAGCTTGCTCCCGGCGAAGATATGAGCCACATCAGCGAAAAAGACCTGCCTGGCATGTCAAGGCGTGAGGCTTTCAAAGAAGTCAAAGATGCCGGTGTGGAGCTCGCGCAAAGTGGAGTAGATAGCCTGCTCGGCGAGGAAAAGCCTGAGCCCGTGCCAGTGGCATACCGCAAGGTCAATCCGCATACCGGTACCCTTTCGCACTTTGTGCCGACGAGGCGCACGCGTATGTATAACTATTTGCGCCACATTGGCGAGCCAGTTGCCAAAGAAGTAGAGACGCGAGTGGTGGGCAAAATGCACATCGACACCGAAAAATGCACGTCATGTCGTATGTGTGCGGTCTTTTGTCCAACAGGCGCCATTATGAAAGTTGACGAGGAAGGCACCTTTGGTATCTTTCACCGACCGGCAGCTTGCGTGCAATGCAGGCTGTGCGAGAGCCTTTGTCGTCCGCAGGCGATAACGATTGAAAGCACCATGTCGATAGAAGAGTTTATGGGCAAAAAAGGCGTGCTGTATGAAATGCCTCGTCCTGAGTGGACACCCAACAAACCCGACTCGATGTTTAACAAGATACATCACGTACTCGGAGATGACTTACCTATGCGCGCGTTTTAGCGTGTGGTTGCGAAACCCAGCATATCCGCGCTAGAAAAGAGAGGCCACGGGGGCTTATTTGAGCAAAGGTTTTCTCTTTTCTAGTACGGGTCTGCTGGGTTTTTCTGTCTTTAATCCCTTTTGCATGAAATCAAGGTGTTTATCGCTGCGTTTTTTGTCTTTACGAGTACAATGTATGAGTTTATGCAACAAACCTGTGCTGTTTGTACAAAAGCAGCGCACCTATTTGAGAACAAGGGATAGACATTATGGTCGATTTTAAAAACGAATATTGCATGCATAGTGCTACTTGTGGCGAACTGCGTCGCGCAGACGTGGGTCGCGAAGTAGTTTTAACCGGATGGGCGTGGCATAACCGCGACCATGGTGGACTTATTTTCTGCGACTTGCGTGACCGTGAGGGTTATACGCAGGTTGTAGTTGACCCCGACTGCGTAAGCGCTGAGGACTTTGCGACAGCAGAGCATCTCGGGCGTGAGTATGTGCTGCGCGTGAGTGGGCGTGTGCGTGAGCGCGGCGACGACGCTATCAATCCTAACATGGCGACAGGCGAGATTGAAGTGCTTGCAAGCGCGGTAGAAGTGCTCAACAAAAGTGTGACACCGCCATTTTCTATCGAAGATGGCATCGAAACCGACGAGACCACGCGCATGAAGTGGCGCTATCTTGATATTCGTCGCCCAGAGATGTATAAGTCTTTGCTTTTGCGCCACAATGTCGCGCAAGCTATGCGCCGCGCACTTGACGAGCGTGGCTTTCTCGAAGTGGAAACTCCTATCTTGGCAAACTCCACGCCTGAGGGTGCGCGTGACTACATCGTGCCTTCTCGTCCTAACCCGGGCAAGTTTTATGCGCTGCCGCAAAGCCCTCAACAGTTCAAGCAAATGCTCATGGTGGCAGGCGTTGAGCGCTACTACCAGATAGCGCGTTGTTTCCGCGACGAAGACTTGCGCGCAGACCGTCAGCCTGAGTTTACGCAGGTAGATATCGAGATGTCTTTTGTACAAGGCGAAGACGTCATGAACATGATGGAAGGCGTCATGGCTGAAGTGCTCAAAGTGGCAGGTGTTGAGCATGCTTTCCCTCTGCAGCGCATGCCCTATGCTGAGGCTATGGAAAACTACGGCTGCGACCGTCCTGACGTACGTTTCGACATGAAGCTTGTCAACCTTACCGATATCGTGCGCGGCTGCGGCTTTGGGGTATTTTCCAAAGCGGTTGAAGCGGGCGGCGTCGTAAAAGCTATCAACGCAAAAGGTGCTGGCAACTGGAGCCGCGGCGAGATAGAAAAGCTCGCAGAGGTAGCTGCTGCTAACGGCGCAAAGGGCATGGCTTGGATTGCCTACACTGACGCTGATACCGAGCTTGCCGGCAAAAGCCCTATCATCAAGTTTTTCGATGATGAGACCTATGCTGCGATGAAAAATGCTTTGGGTGCTGAGCCCGGCGACTTGATTTTGTTTGCAGCCGACAAAGCCGATATCGCAAATGCGGTGCTTTCTGCGCTGCGTCTGCATATGGCAGAAGCGCTTAATATCCCTCGTGAGGGTCACGCGCTTTTGTGGGTTGTCAATTTCCCGATGTTTCGCTACGACGAAGACGAGAAAAAATACGCTGCTGAGCACCATCCTTTCACTCACGTGCTCGACGAAGATCTCGACAAGATAGAAAGCGCGCCTCTAGAGTGCGGCAGCTACAGCTATGACCTCGTCATGGATGGCTTTGAGGTAGGCGGCGGTACTATCCGTATCCATAACGCCGAAGAGCAGCGCCGCGTGTTGCGCACGTGCGGTCTGACCGACGAAGAGATTGACGTGAAATTTGGGCACCTCATTCATGCGCTTGAGCTGGGTGCACCGCCTCATGGTGGTATTGCACTTGGTCTTGACCGTTTGGTTATGTTGCTCGCAGGAAAACAGTCCATACGTGACGTGATTGCATTTCCAAAGACCAGCAGCGCGTCGGATCCGATGACGGGCGCGCCAAGTGAAGTGACCGGGCGTCAGCTCAAAGAAGTGAGTTTACGTTTGCTGTAAGGCAAGCGTAAGGTGTGTCTTTTAGGGACGGGGTTTTGTTTGTAGACATCCTCGTCCCTCATTTGCATAAATATGAGATTTATAACGCGAGGCACACACGCATCAAAAGGAAGGTTTTTATGATAACCGGAGATTTGGAAAAACTCTATCCATCTGCAAAGACGCTCGTAAAAGAGTGCGTGGCATCTCGTCTCGAGGCGAGTGACGCGAGTTTGTACGACTTTTCCGACGAGGCGCACAGCTGTGCGCAAAACTTTATGGGTTGGACGACGCTTGCGAGCAATCCGCCGTATCCTTTAGCTAGCATCAAAGAGTTTGCCGACAAAGTTGTCGCAGGTGGCGTGGAGACAGTGGTGCTCGTAGGGCAAGGTGGCTCGACGCAAGCGCCTATGACCATCACGAAATACAACAAAGACGACCGCAATCGTGTGTCGTTTAAAACGCTCGACTCTGATTCACCCGTGCGTGTGCGTGAGTTTTTGGCGGAAGCTAACCTTGAGCGTACACTCGTGTTGGTTTCCTCGAAAAGCGGCTCAACCATAGAGCCGCGTTTGATGCTTTCTGCTTTGCGCGATGTGTTTTTGGAAACGATGAGCGCAGAAGAAGCAGGAAAGCACGTGGTTGCCATCACCGACCCGGGTTCTGCTCTTGAAGCGCAGGCAGCTCGTGAAGGCTGGAGTGCTGTTTTTCCGGGTGAGCCTACAGTAGGCGGGCGTTTTTCGGCGCTTTCCGTCTTTGGTCTTTTGCCGGCGGCGCTTGCGGGTATCGATATCGATGACTTTATGGCACACGCTGCGGAGGCTGAGCGCAAATGTAGCGAAGACTCTATAGACAACCCTGCGATTTGCCTTGCGGCATTTTTGTATGACAACTACTGCGACGGTCGCGATAAATTTGCGTTTCTCACGCCAAAGCGCGGGCGCGTACTGGGGCTTTGGATCGAACAGCTCGTGGCCGAAAGCCTTGGCAAAGGCGAGTACGGCATCCTGCCAAACATCGAGATTGACACTTTGATGCTCGACAAAGACCCCGGTGACAGATGCGCGATAGTGTATCAAACGAAAACAGACTTGTGGGATGAGCGCAAAAACTTTGAGATGAGCCTCTCTTATATCGACCCCGCTATCCCGCGGCTAAATTTCCGCATTGACTCGGTGGGAGAGCTCGCTGAGCATTTTGTGATGTGGGAATATGCGGTTGCTATGTGCGGCTATCTCATGAAGGTTTGTCCCTTTGACCAGCCCGATGTGGCATCTGCAAAAGCAGCAGTACTCGACATATTGCATAACGGCCAGCCTGAGCCGAGCTTTACGCAAAATACTATCGGCGGTATCTCTGTGGGCGAAACTGAGGTGCGTCTTGCTCCTTGCTTTGAGGGATGTAGTGACATACATGGAGCATTGCGCGAGCTTATTGGTAGCGTTAAGCCGGGTGACTATTTTGCTACCTGTGCCTTTTTGCCCTACACCGGTGAGGGCAGGCGTGAAGCGCTCGAGCAGATACGCCACGGTGTGGTCGAAAAACTCGGCGTGGCTTCGTGCCTAGAGATTGGTCCGAGGTATCTGCACTCCACGGGTCAGCTGCATAAGGGCGGCCCAAACAAAGGCGTGTTTTTGATTATCTCGGCAAACGAGCTCAAAGATATCCCGCTGGCCAAAGAGGCAGAAAGCTTAGGAGCGCTTTCAAAAGCGCAGGCCATGGGAGATTTGGTGACGCTTGCGAGCCGCGGGCGTCGTTGCGTGCATCTGCATTTGCCTGACAACTCGAGTATCACTTTGCGCGTGTTGGCAGCCGAAGTTAATGAGGTGCTTGACGAGCTGCGCGCCGAGGG
>CAYNWQ010000018.1:0-11858 GCA_964400955.1 uncultured Gordonibacter sp.
CAGTGGCTGTCACATTAAACTCGTCAACCGCAGCACTTATCACATCCGCAAGTCCACCTTCATTGAACGACGCCACAAGAGACTCTGTTTCATCGTGATCTTGGAAAATCTCATAAGGCCACGCCCATGGATTATTGCTTTCAATAAGTGTCGTGGCCAAAGTCTCACCATCAAGAGTAAGTCCAGCATCCATTGCTGAAAGCGTGAGCGAAAAGTCCTCCCCTTCAAGTTTTAGTTTGTAGTTTGACATAGAACTTTGTATCAGTTCGTCATACTCAACAGGCGTTTTTAGCGACACATCCGCATCGCGAATGACGGTATTAGGGAAAAATCTGCCCATAAAGACAACAGCACCTGCAACATAGACTATCGCTGCAAGTCCAAAGATGATAGCTAACACAATACCAAACACTTTTAGCGGAGTGCGCGAGCGTGTAGCTTTACCCATATCAACCGTATTAAACGTATTCATCGCAGCAAAATCCGTCTGAACAGGCGCATTTGTATAAAATGCATCTGGTAGAGAACCGAACTCTTCGGTGTTGTCGAAATCTACATTATCAGTATCAGACTCAAAAGATTCTATCTCGTTTTCAAAGTTTATTTCAGTTTGCTGATTGTTTGTCGCCGCATGGCGAGCATGCTTAGCCTTGCTCATTATTATGTAATCGCCTATTCCAAAATTGACGTAAATTATACCTAGCGCATTGTAACAATAGGCGCGCATACGTGGTACAAAAAAAGGGATTCATCTGACAGCTGGCGCAAGAAAGCCACATTTTCGGCATACAAACCTACATAATAGTTAATTAAGTATAGACTTGACAGATAAAAATGCGGCGCTAAAATGAGTGACTCGCTTAAAGCAAAAAGTTAGCTAAGGGGGCGACTGGTTTCGACATGGTACTTTAGAAATGTGGAGCAGGTCGTGGTCTCCTCGCCACGTAAAACAGGGGTAAAGTCAATTTAATTGGCAGAACTAATACTCAGAGCGCTCCTGCGCTCGCCATGGCAGCTTAATCGCGCCTGGCTGTCTGCTGAGGGTTTTCCCCGACTCTCAAGCGGGCATTATTTAAGGGGAATGCTTCTTGGCACGTAGCTGGTATGGCCAAGAAAAAGATTAAAACCCGCTAGAGAAAGCAAGGTCTGTTGGCAAACCGCGCTTTATCGAAACCTAATTACCAACTAAGCCTGTAGCGCCACACGGATAAGGTAGTATGGACCGGAGTTCGATTCTCCGCGCCTCCACCAGAGTATAACGGGCAGGAACTGAAAGGTTCCTGCCCTTTTAATTTCGCGTGTAAATAACGAAGAATCACGCCTCCGCATAAGACCATATTTGCTCGTTAAATTGCTAGCAGTTGCCTGTGGGGATGTAAGGAATAATTGCATCAGCAAGGCCACAAACAGGCATAGTCTGCAGCCATACCTTCCCAGGGCCAGTAAGCAGCGTATTGAAAAGTCCTTCGCCACCAAGCAGTTTATTTTTCAATCCCTGCACTTGTTGTATCTCCATCTTAACTCCCGCAGTAAATCCTGCAACATTGCCGGTATCAACAACCAGTTGCTCGCCGGGTTGCAAGTCATACTCAACTAGTTCGCCATCAATCTCTGCAAACGCAATGCCGCTACCACTCAAGCGCTGCATGATAAAACCTTCACCGCCAAAAAAGCCAGAACCAAGTTTTTTGTTGAAGTGGACAGAAAGCTGCACACCAGTTTCAGACGCAAGAAAAGACCTTTTTTGTAAAATCATTTCTTGACCGGGGGCAATCTGTAGAGGCAAAATCTTTCCAGGAAAGCTTGAACCAAACGTAATCATACCTGCACCCTGTGCTGTATAGATGTTTTGAAACATACTCTCATCAGAAAAAGCGCGAGAGAGCATTTTGCCAACTCCGCCACCTTTTGTCTCCATTTTCATGTTAGGAGTCATCCATACCATAGAGCCACGCTCAGTGATCATCTGCTCGCCGTCATCAAGATTACACACCACAACAGGAAACGCTCCACCTTTAATTTCGTAACGCATACTTACTCCTCCAATCGTAAATCTCTTAGCTACTTTTTAAAGATGCTTGAAAAATCGAGCGCACTTTTTATGTCATCAAAGGCACCTTTAAGTTCGCTCGCCACCGCGACACCATCTTTATAGATGGCGTTTGCATCAGCAGTTGCATCAGCAACTCCTTCGCGGGTAATGCCTAAATCATAAGGATTATCATCCTTTTTTGATTTTGCCTTTTTCGCTTTTGATGCACGAGAAGACGCCTCGGCTGATGCGTCTTCATGCTCCTCAGCGTGCACAGAATCCGCTTCGTCACAATCATCGTCTTCACACTCATCATCGGCGTAGAAATATTCTACCTCATTACCGTCCTCATCGAGAAGCGTAAAGCCAATTTCATTGTCGTTTTCGTCAACAAGGTAGCTTACGATGTCTTCTTCATCAAACTCGAGTTCGAACTCTTCGAACTCTTCTGCATCATCGAGCTCTTCAACTTCTTCGGTCTCGCCAACTTCGTCAAGCTCTTTCAGCTCTTCCGAATCTTGAGTATCCACATCTCTCTCCTTTCTCTCATGCCCAAACGATTAACTCTAGTGAGAACGCATTTTGAGCGCACGGTCAATCTCTCGTTTGGTATCCCGTTCTTTCATACTTGCACGTTTGTCGTAAAGCTTTTTACCACGAGCAACGGCAAGCTCAACTTTCACGAGACCGTTTTCCTTAAAATACATTTTAAGTGGCACGAGCGCCATGCCTTTTTCGTTCATCTTTTGCTGCAGAGTACGGATTTGGTTTTTGTGCAGCAGTAGCTTACGCTTTCGATCGGGGTCGGGATTGTTGATATTGCCATACGCAAATGGCGTAATATGCACCCCATGCATCCACACTTCGCCTGCGCGCACGAGAGCGAAGCAATCAGTCAGCTGACAGTTGTTTTCACGCAAAGATCTCACTTCTGTGCCCGTCAGCTCAACTCCCGCCTCATACGTTTCCACAATTTCATAATCATGCAAGGCACGTCTATTTTTCGCGATTATTTTTTCGGTGGGTTTGCTAGGAGCGCTCACTCTTTGTCCGCCTCTACCTTTTCGTCGCTTATATCCACTTCATCAACCGAAAATGCGTCGGTGTCTTGTGCATCGATATCTATACCATCGACGTCCGTATTTGCTTTTGGTTCCTTTTCTACCTCTTCATCATCTTCGGTAATGATACAAGGAGCAAGACCTGGAACAAAGCAAACATTCTCGTCAAGGTCAAGGGCAAATCGCGTAATCAAACGTAGCGTATCCTCAAGATCTGATAAAGCGATAACCTCAGTAGGCGTATGCATATAGCGCAAAGCAACGCTTACCAATCCGCACGGAATACCACCACGTGAAATTTGTATCGCACGCGCATCGGTACCTGTCACACCCGGCTCTGCCTCTATCTGATACGCTATACCCTCTTTTTCGGCAGCAGCAACGAGTCGCTCAAACACCACCGGGTTAATATTTGGACCGCGCGCAATAACTGGACCGGCACCACAAACGATATTTCCGTACTTAGATTTCTCAATGCCAGGATAGTCAGTTGCATGTGTCACGTCAAAGGCGAGCGCAACATCGGGATGCACCCCATACGCGCTTGTCTCTCCTCCACGCACACCAATTTCTTCTTGTACGGTAGCAGCGGCGATAAAAGCACCTTTTGCACGCCCTGCGCGCGAAAGTTCTTCCATCACACGTATGGCTATCCACACACCACATTTATCATCAAAAGCGCGCGAAACCGCCATGCCACGTCCAAAACGCTCAAAGCCAACACCAAAGGTGATTTCATCACCAATGCGCACCAGCTTTTTGACTTCTTTTGCCGGTAAGCCTAAGTCAATCACCAGTTTGTCAATGGGTGTTACTTTGTCTCTCTCTTCGCGATCTATGAGATGGATAGGTTTTCTCCCCACGACTCCGCGCAAGGATCCCTCACGCGTATGCACATCTACTCGCATGCCAGGCAAAATAGCAGCATCAACACCGCCAACGCCAGAAACGCTTAGATACCCATCATCACTGATGTAGGTAACCATGAGCCCAATCTCATCCATATGAGCCGCAAGCATGAGAGTTGGTCCAGCGCCACACCCATCAAGGCGCGCATGTACCGAACCCATGACATTCGTTTCAATCTCATCTGCCACATCAGCAAGTCGCGTGCGCACAAGCGACGCAAGCTCAACTTCTACGCCAGTCGGAGAAGGAGTCTCGAGCAGTTTTTTTAGAAATTTCCTATCTTTCTTTTTCATAGGCTTTAGCCTTTCTTATAAATACCCACCTATACTGCACATAGTTTTTGTTCGCGTTATATAAAGCAAGCTCTATACCACCCGCTTACCAATATTGTTTCTTTTTTGCACGCTTGCGCTCAGGCTTTGGATCACGAAAATCAAGCTCAAGCTGGCCTGAACCGATATCTTTGCTCGCGGATTTACTCGCACCCTTGCGTTCCACTTTAGAGATATTCCACGCAACCGCATCCGCGCCATACAGTTCAAGCATACGCACACGAGCATCGTGAGTGTTTGCCTTTGTGTTGGCGCGCGCTTCGCTCTCAAATTCGAAAACACCCTTTGTTCTAACGGCAGAACCTGTGGGAGATGAATAGTGAGCAATATAGGTTTGCATCGTAACCCCTAAAAATTAAAGATTGTCTTTACGAATGTGCATAATAACACGACAGACGCTAAAAGTTTTAGTGGGACAAAGAGGTTACAGGCAAAACAAAAGAGGCTTCGGTATCTTTGCTCATTACCAAAAAGAGAGCAGAGCAATTTTGATTTGAACGAGCTGCTTTTGCACCCGCAAGCTCACTATCGTCGCTCAAATTTTCTGAGCCATCCCAGGTAAAGTCAAAGACCAACTCGACAGGATTGCCTTTTTTGGTGTGTACGCACGCATTTTTAACCATACGCATTATTTTTGCCTTTACTTCAGCTTTATCGCAAACGGCATAAATCCCACTAGCTGCCGCGCCAGCAAAAACGCGCGTAACATGCACCTGCAAAGTTGCTTTGCCGAGACGTGCACAAATGCGCGCAGCCTCTTCGAGCTCACAAGCAAAGCGTGCAACATCAACTCCGGGTGCTTGCGTTGAAGCCTGTTGCGACGCTTGCGCCAGATCGGGTACAGAGATTGAAGCAGGGGTTGAAGCAGGGGTTGAAGCAGGGGTTAAAGCAGGCGTTAGCGCAGGGGTTGGTGCGGGCGTTAGCGCAGGTTGTGGAATTAAGTTTGGCACTGGAGTTGAGTTTGAAATTTGCGATTGCGTAGATGTCGGTTCAATAACTGGAACTGATGCCTCGATTTCATCGATTGGGATAGGCTCTGAAACGGTTTCAGCGTTAACGACGACATCGCGCACCTCAAGCGTGCTAGCGTCGGGCTCGTCGAGCTCTTGTATCGTATCAAGGTCTTCAAGATTCCATGACGTAGCCTCTATCGTCGGTAGTGCTTGAGCGAGGTTGAGAGAAGTAGCGAGGTCAGACTCTGCTACAGGCTCAACCAAAAGCTCAGGTGCAGATGCAGGCGCAGGCGCAGGTGCGGGCACTGCTTCGATGGAAGCAGGTATCGCTTCAACAGGTGTCATCTCAACCACATTTTTCACAGCGGCAGTTTTTCGCGCCTTGCGCATCAGCACCCGAGACGCATGACGCGACAAAATAATTGAAGCTATAACAAATATAGCTAAAGTCACCGTTGCGTAAAACACCCGTGGATTTGGCAAGCTGCTCCGCCAACTACGATCTGCAAATTGTGGCATGTCGCTATAAGCAAGTACACACTTTGTACCATCCGAAAGCGTTATGCATCGATAGTTCAAAGCGTGTTTAAACAACCAGCCTGTTTCTTCGCTTGACTCCGCCTGTGAACTTTTCGCCATTTTGCAAGCATGTGAAATATATTCTTGGGACAAATCACTTTCAAGCAAAGTGCCATCGAGAGCGGTATGTGCATACCAATATGCAGAAGGTATGGCAGAAGCATCAAAACTTTCTTGTTCTCTGAGCGTATAAATAGTCGTATCGAGGTTTTCTTTAGCGTAGTTTGACCCATATATGAGACCTGTTTGCCCGCAGACAAAACTCAACAGAAACGTGCACGCAAAAGAAAACGCTAAAGCTATAAGCAAATAAATAAAATAACGAAAAACGATAGTTGAAAGCTGTCTATCACGTTGATGAGTTTTCCGCTCATCTTGCGATATGAACTCAGTGTCTTTTTGTTTTTTAGCCATCTTTTAACTGCCTTTAGGTCGCACAAATTTGCCTTTTGAAAATGTTTCGGGTAAATATAACGCTAAACGTGTACGTAGTCGTAAGTCTTACACGTGAAATATATTAAAAGCTATGATTTTGCACTTTTCGCTAAAGTAGCGAGGCTAATGCCGTCGACATAGTTTTCAATTACCTCATCAAGTCCCGCCCAAAACTTCACTGTGGTGCATTCATCTTTGCGAGGACAAGAAACAAGGTCAGGACCTAAAGCCAAACAATCAACAGGAACCGTCGTGCCTTCTGCCGCACGCAATACATCTCCCGCACTTATATCTTTAGAAGCGCGCGCAAGCGTGTATCCTCCCCCCTTTCCGCGCACACTGCGCACCAGCCCTGCATCCATGAGGGGGCGCACGAGCTGCTCGAGGTATTTAAGAGAGATATTTTCTTCTGCCGAGACCTGACGCAATGATACACGGCCATCTTTGCCAGCTTGCGCTACACGCACCATAAAACGCATAGCATAGCGTCCTTTTGTAGTAACCAGCATCACACTCGCTTCCTTCCGTTGAGCTGCGGGGCGCAAAATTGAAGAGTGAGATTCAAAAAACCGCTTCGATAACGAGCGCTTACCGAAGAGCAGTTTATTTCGACGTATATTAACACCCCTCAAAGCAATTTGTGTTTACATAGTCACAATTTTGTAAATTCTACTAATTTACTAGGATTTAATCTTGACATTGGAAATTATAACACTATTTTATTCCTAGTAAATTTGTAGGATTATTATTCGCATGAGAGGAAATCCCAGATGAGAAAAGAGGACACACCCACCACAAGCGAAGCGCAGCGCGCTTGCACAAGCTTAAAAGACCCTAAGGCAACCACCATAGACACAGCGCAGCGCGCTTGCGCAAAAGTCAACAACCCTAAGTCGCTCAAGGCAAATGAAAATCGAACTAACTCTCCTCTGCTTTGTTTAAGCAAAGTATGTGCAAACATCAACGAACGAGAAATATTGCATGACATCAATTTGACCATCAACGAAGATGAGACACATGTACTCATGGGTCCAAATGGCGCCGGCAAGTCAACGCTCGGACAAGTCATCATGGGAAACCCCACCTATAAGCTCACTACAGGTTCTCTTGTTTTTAACGCACGCGACATTACTTCCCTTTCCGCAGACAAACGCTCCCATGCAGGCATTTTCTTAAGCTTTCAATCCCCCGTTGAAATACCGGGCGTGCCGTTATTGAGTTTTTTGCGTGCGTCTATGGAAAAACGAGAGGGCTTTGCCATGAAAAACAAGGCATTTAAAGCCTACGTAACAGAACTAGCCACCTCTCTTGATTTTGACCCAGATTATCTAAGTAGAGAACTTGGCGTAGGCTTTTCGGGTGGCGAAAAGAAAAAGCTCGAGATGTTACAGCTCCTTTTGCTCAAACCGAAGCTTGCCATACTCGACGAAACGGATTCCGGACTTGATGTCGATGCCCTAAAGGTTGTTTCAGATGGTATTAGGCGCTACCAGCAAGAATGCGCAGGTTCGCTTCTAATCATTACCCACAACAGGCGCATATTAAAAAATCTCGACATTGATTATGTACATGTCATGATAGGCGGACGTCTAGTGTGCTCAGGAGAGCAGTCACTCGTATCAGAAATAGACGAGCAAGGATTCGCACGTTTTGAGAAATTGGACTCGAAGGCAAGCTTGTAAGGAGCATACCATGACAAAAAAACGTACAGAAGTTGCTGACATTAATACGAGCCTGTATGACTTTAGTTACGGGAAGTCCGCTGAAGCACTTGCGCTTGGTCTCACCGACGATATTGTGCGCGAAATTTCAGCACGAAAAAAAGAGCCGAGTTGGATGCTAGATGTACGCCTCAAGTCTCTCAATGCCTATAAAGAACTGCCCCTACCCAATTGGGGACCAAGTCTTGACGGCCTTAATATCGACCATATCGCAACTTACGTTAAACCCGCTACCACTCAAAAAAGTGACTGGGAAAGTTTACCTGACGACGTGAAAAACACCTTTGAGCGACTCGGCATCCCCCAAGCTGAGCGCGCTTACCTCGCTGGTGTCGGCGCACAATATGATAGCGAGCTTGTTTATCACAATATGCAAGAAAGCGCAGCGGAAGCTGGCATAGTGTATTCAGGCATAGAAGAAGCTTTGCGTAACCCAAAGTGGGAAGAGCTGATTCGCACACACTTCATGCACCTCATCTGCGCACATGACCATAAGTTTGCAGCCCTCCATGGAGCGGTTTGGTCAGGCGGCAGTTTTGTCTATGTACCCAAAAATACGAAACTCGATTTTCCTTTGCAAAGTTATTTTCGCCTTAACGCAAAGGGAGCCGGGCAGTTTGAACACACACTCATCATTGTGGACGAGGGAGCAGACCTCCATTTCATCGAAGGGTGTTCTGCACCAAAATATAACGTAGCAAATCTACACGCCGGTGCGGTAGAGCTTTTTGTGGGAAAAGGAGCACGCTTGCGTTACTCGACCATAGAAAACTGGTCGAAAAACATGTACAACCTTAATTCTAAGCGCGCACTCGTTGAGGAAGGTGGCACGATTGAATGGATATCGGGTAGTTTTGGCTCTCACGTAGGCTACCTTTATCCTATGTCTATCCTTGCAGGTGCGGGCGCACAATGTAGTTTTACTGGCATCACTTTTGCAGGACGCGGCCAAAACCTCGATACCGGATGCAAGGTCGTTTTAGATGCACCACATACAAGCGCCTCTATCGAGACAAAAAGCATCTCAAAAGACGGCGGTATCTCAACCTTTCGCAGCAGCGTAACTGCAACGCCAAATGCACAGCATTCAGTGGCAAACGTGAGTTGCCAGTCTCTCATGCTTGATGACATAAGCCGCTCAGATACCATCCCAGCGATGGATATACGCTGCAAGCACGTTGATATCGGGCACGAAGCAAGCATAGGGCGCATAAGCGATGGCTTGGTCTTTTATCTCATGAGTAGAGGAATAAGCGAAGATGACGCCAAAACTATGATAGTCAACGGTTTTGCAGATCCCATCTCAAAAGAGCTACCACTCGAATATGCCGTAGAGATGAACAACCTCATCAAACTCGAAATGGAAGGAGCAATAGGATAATGGAAAATATCATATTAAAGGGTGCCTGCGCTCTGCCTACTATTACTTGGCATAGACTAAACATTAATGATACCAGCATAGAAATCCCAGCCGAACTTGACTACATAAGCGAAATGAATATCGAAAACGATGGCGCATTAGTATCGAGTGCACAAGGTAGCACAGAGGCGCCGTCATCAGGCATCGGAAGTGAAACTGAGCAGTTTTTTGCAAACAAGTGCGACAAAAAAACAATCCGTGTTCCAAAAACTAAATCGGCAAAACTCAACGTATGTATTAAAGGTCTCGCAGATAAAATCAACGTATGCGCCATTGATTTAATTGCCGAAGATGCGTCAAATACCACGTTAAATCTTTTATTTGACGCAACGAGCAAAAAACCAAACTTTGTCTGCTTGCTTTTGCGTGTGTTTGCAGGAAAACATGCGACAGTTGAGGTCACAAGTATCTCAACCCTCCCACCCTCTTCAACACTCATCGACGCACAAGCCTACAGCGCAGACGAAAGAGCGCAAATTACCGTAAGCCATCAGGTATTTGGTGGCTCTAAAACCTATAGTGCATGTACTTGTGATTTGTATGGAAACGCTGCACAGGCTGACATCAAAACACGATATCTAGCGCGCAAAAATCAAAGTCGCGACTTCAACTACATCATAAGGCACCGCGGTAAAGAAACGCTTAGCGACATCAAAGCAAACGGTGTGCTTTGCGATCACGCCCAAAAAACGCTGCGCGGCACCATTGACTTTGTACACGGATGCAAAGGCGCACGCGGTAACGAACACGAAAACGTTATTTTAGTCGGAGAAAACATCGACAACAAAACTATCCCTGTTATTTTATGTGACGAAGATGACGTAGCTGGCAACCATGGTGCAACGATTGGACATATTCATCCCGAGCAACTCTTTTACCTTAACTCTCGCGGTATAGCAGACGCATCTGCTGAAACTTTGTTTACGAAATCGCTTTTAGCAGAAGCTCTCCTTGAAACAAAAGACACCCACACAACTTCAGCACTGAGACGGTTTGCAAGCACGCTCGATAACCACATCCAACAAAGTAGCGCCTCATGCGTCACTGACAGTGCCCTGCAAGTCAACATTATCAAAAACCCTTATAAGCAAGATTTCCCCCTACTGGCAAAAAATCCTGAACTTGCTTACTTAGATAGCGCCGCAACCGCACAGCGCCCTGCAAGTGTAGTCGATGCGCAAAGGCAGTTTTACGAAGAGATGAACGCAAATGCTCTGCGCGGCTTGTACGAATTGTCTATAAAAGCTACGCAAGCAATAGATGCTGCACGAAAACGCGTAGCGCATTTTTTAGGTGCCACGAGTGCAAGAGAAATCGTATTTAGTCGAAACACTACCGAATCACTCAACCTCGTTGCACAATCTTTCGCGCCATGCGTCCTGCAACCAGGAGATGAAGTGTGTATCACTATCATGGAACATCATTCAAACCTTATCCCTTGGCAACAAGTCTGTCACAGCTGTGGCGCAAAACTTGTATACCTCTACCCTAATGCTGATGGGGTAATTGAGGAAAGTGAAATGGATAAAAAGACTGGGCCACGTACAAAAATAGTTTCAGTCGCTCATGTTTCCAATGTGCTTGGCGTTAAAAACCCCATAGAAGAGCTGGCAAAACGTGTGCACGTACACGGAGGGTATATGGTTGTTGATGGTGCGCAGTCTGTAGCGCACCAAAAAGTCAATGTCGAAAAACTAGGCTGCGACTTTTTTGCATTTTCGGCTCATAAGCTGTTTGGGCCTTTTGGTATTGGTGTCCTTTGGGGTAAAACCGAGCTGCTCGAGAGTATGCCACCGCGCCTCACGGGCGGCGAGATGATTGAAAACGTCAGCGAGCAAACTGCCACTTGGGCACCTGTCCCTGAAAAATTTGAAGCGGGGACACAAGACGCTGCAGGCATTTACGCAACTGCAGCAGCCATAGATTATATCGAAAACGTTGGATACAACGCGATAGAGACGCGCGAAAGTGCGCTTATGCGCTACTGTCTAAGCGAAATGCAAAGACTGCCTTACGTAGAGATAATAGGCAGCACTGAACCACAAAGTCACCATGGAGTCGTTAGTTTTAACGTACGCGGCATTCACCCGCACGATGTTGCAAGCATTTTAGACGAAAGTCATGTAGCTATACGAGCAGGTCATCATTGCGCAGAACCCCTGCTTACTTGGCTTGATGTCGAAAACCACGCATGCTGCCGCGCAAGTATCGCTTTCTACAACGATGCGCGCGACATCGATGCACTCATAGGTGGACTTAAATCAGTTTGGAGGACTTTTAATGGCTAGTTTATATAACGCTGCACTTCTCGAGCACAACGCACATCCTGATTACAAATACACTCTTTCGGATGCTAACCACATCATACCCGGTAAAAACCCAAGTTGCGGAGACGAAATGACCTTGTATTTACATA
>CAYNWQ010000019.1:0-11830 GCA_964400955.1 uncultured Gordonibacter sp.
ACAAACGCTTGCTCCTATGCTTCATGTTGATTTGTTTGGCGGCCTTATTGTGCATATTGGCGAAGAGAGAGTAGATGATAGTCTTTTGCGTAGGAGTAAGGCGCGTACGCTCTTGGCGCTTTTGGTTATCAGCCATGGAAAGGAAATTCCGCGCGACCGGCTTGTTCAAATACTTTGGCCAAAAAGTGAGTTGCTCACGGCGCGCCGCAATTTCTATTCGGTGTTTTCGCAGTTAAAGCATGCTTTAACAATTGATGCAGGCTTTTGTCCTTATCTGATACGCACGCAAAGTGGATTTCGCCTAGAAGCGAGCTTGCTCGATAGTGACTTAGAGCGATTTGACAGTTTGTGTCGGATGCTTTTGTTTGGTAGCCCTCGTCCTGAGGAATGGGAAATGCTTTTTAGGCAAGTAAGTGACTGGTATGCTGATGATTTATTGCCGGGTGAAAACGAATGTGAAATAGTGCAGGGCATGCGTGAAACCTGCCGCGACCGCTTGATTGATTCGCTTGTGTCAGCCTCAGGAAAACTTATCAATGCGGGTGAATTTCGAGGTGGCTTGTGGTTTGCGCGTGAGGCTCTCAAACACGATGAGTCGAGGGAAGACTCATATGTGGCGTTAATGGAAGCGCAAATTGCAGCGGGGCAGCGCACAGCTGCACTTGAAACGTATTTCACCTGCCGGCGTTATTTGGCCGATGAGCTTGGTATAGACCCTTCGCTTCGTATTGCACAGCTCTACCGTAGCTGTATCGAGACCGAAGAAGAGTTTACGTGGTGAGGTAAAACCCTGTTTGACGTATGTATTTCTACCGCGCATAGATATGTTGTGATAGAGTATTCGGGTTATTTTGTTCGAAGAGAAAGACGGCATTTCATGGCAGGTTTCCTATCGAAACTACTCACCTTAGGTGAAGGTAAACAACTTAAACATTATCAAGCAAATGTTGATCGCATAAACAATCTCGAAAGCGAGATGCAAGAGCGCTCAGACGAAGAGTTGCGCGCGATTACGGCAACGTTGCGCGAGCGTATTGAAGCAGGTGCGAGCTTAGATGATGTCTTGGTCGAAGCATTTGCAGCGGTGCGTGAAGCCGGCGTGCGTACCATTGGGCTTAGACACTTTGATGTGCAACTCATCGGAGGCATGGCGCTCAATGATGGTCAGATTGCTGAGATGAAAACCGGCGAAGGTAAAACCTTGGTTTCTACGTTGGCGGGCTATCTCAATGCATTGCCTGGCGAAAACGTTCATATCGTTACGGTTAACGATTATCTTGCAAAGCGCGACAGTGAATGGATGGGTCGCATCTATCAGTTTTTAGGCATGCAGGTAGGCCTTATACAAAACGGCATGAAGCCTGACAAAAAAATCCCTGCTTATAAAGCTGATGTTACCTATGGTACCAACTCCGAGTTTGGCTTTGACTATCTGCGCGATAACATGGTCACACGCGCTTCTTCTCGTGTGCAGCGCGGTCATCATTTTGCTATCGTCGACGAGGTTGACTCTATCTTAATCGATGAGGCACGTACGCCGCTCATCATCTCAGGTGCTGGTACGCAGGCAGCAGAGACTTACAATAAGTTTGCTCGCGTTATGCCGGCTTTGCAGCTCGATGTTGATTACAACATGGATGAGGCGAAAAAGACCATCAACGCTACTGAGGTTGGTCTCGAAAAGATTGAAGCCATGCTTGGCATCGACGACATTTATGCCGACCCGTCAGGGCAGCTTGCAAATCACTTGCAACAAGCGCTCAAAGCACAGTTTTTGTTTCATCGAGATGTCGACTATGTGGTTGTGGGCGGCGAAGTCAAGATTGTTGATGAGTTCACTGGCCGTATTATGGAGGGTCGTCGTTACTCAGAAGGCCTCCATCAGGCACTTGAAGCAAAAGAGCATGTGCTCGTACGCGAGGAAAATCAGACGCTTGCAACTATCACTTTGCAAAACTATTTCCGTCTTTATGAAAAGCTTTCCGGTATGACCGGTACCGCAATGACTGAAGACGCGGAATTCCGTCAGATTTACAATTTGCCCGTTATGGCTATCCCGCCGAACAAACCGGTTGCGCGTAAAGACGAAGATGACCTCGTATATCGCACAATTACTGCGAAATTCAATGCGGTAGCAGATGATGTGGCAACACGACATGCAAAAGGTCAGCCTTGCCTCGTGGGCACGGTGTCTATCGAGAGTTCTGAGAGACTTAGCCGTTTGCTTGACAAGCGTGGTATCAAGCATGAGACACTCAATGCTAAAAACCATGAACGCGAGGCGCACATCGTTGCTCAAGCAGGACGTGCTGGCGCAGTAACTATTGCAACTAACATGGCAGGCCGTGGTACTGACATCTTGCTCGGCGGCAATCCTGATGTGCTCGCCGAAGACATTTTACGCGATCGTGGTTTTGATCCAACCCGCTTGATTGACGAAGAGCAAGATGCTCTTGAACAGGCAGAGCTTGAAGTAAGTGGTGCAACCATCAAGCTTGAGTCTGGGAAATCGTCCCGAGCGGCCACGTCCGACAAAGAAGAGACGCGTGCGCCAGCGCCAAGTGACAAAGACCGCGCTCGTGCGCTTGAGGAAGCAAAAGAGATATGTGCGCGCGAGCATGAGCAGGTTATCGAGGCTGGTGGTCTTTGTGTTATCGGCACTGAGCGCCATGAGTCACGCCGTATTGACAACCAGTTGCGTGGTCGTTCCGGACGTCAGGGTGACCCGGGTGAGACGCAGTTCTACCTTTCACTAGAAGACGATCTCATGCGTCTGTTTGGCGGCAATCGTATGGAAAGCATTGCGGCGATGATGGAAAAAACCAACATGCCTGAGAGCCAACCGATACAGGCAGGTATGGTTTCGAAAGCCATCGAGAGCGCGCAGCGTCAGGTTGAGACCATGCATTTTGCAGCTCGTAAAAACGTGCTCGAGTACGACGACGTTATGAATCTACAGCGTAAAGCTATCTATGAAGAGCGCAATGCAATCCTCGATGGCAAAGATATGTCAGACCGTATCCCTGAGATTATCGACGATGCGTCAAGTGCAATAGTTGATGAAAACTGCCCAGCGAAAAGCCCAAGTGACGATTGGGATATGAAAGCAGTTGACATCTGGGCGGCAAATATGACGGGCAGAAATGATTTCTGCGCCGCAGAAACTGATCACGATGACGACCCTGACCAGTTAAGCGAGCTTTTGGCTGAATACCTCAATAAAGTGTATGAGGAAAAGGCAAATATGCTCGGTGAAACCGTCATTAAAAATCTCGAGGCTCAGGTCATGTTGCGCATCATCGATACGCGTTGGATGGCTCACTTACAAGAAATGGACTACTTGAAAACAGGCATTGGCCTGCGTGCGTTTGCTCAGCGTGACCCGCTTGTTGAGTACAAAAATGAAGCCTATATAGCTTTTCAAAATCTCACTTCATCGATGTATGAAGACTACCTGCGTACGCTCTTGCGTCTGCAGCTTGCTGTACAAAAGCCTCTACCAGAGCAAAACAACCCACTTGCAGGCAAAGTGAACTATTCTTCTCCCGAGGCAGCGCTTAACGACTCCGGTATGGCTGCGTCGCGTAAGACTAATCCGGCGACATCCGGCATGCCGCCTGCACCGCCTAAGCCTACACAAAAAGCCACAACTTACACCAAAGACAAAGACGATCCTTTTGCAAACGTTGGTCGAAACGACCCTTGTCCGTGTGGAAGTGGGAAAAAGTTTAAGAAGTGCCATGGAGCCTAGGGGTTGCGGCGGCTGGCAAGCCGCCGCAACCTGCCGACGCTGCGGACGACTGTGACAGTACGCTTGACGATCCAAAGAAAGCTCACATACCTAAGTACGCTTCGCTTTCTTTTCACGCCAATTGCACTAGTCACAGTCGTCCTCGCTGACTTACTATGCCAACCTGGGTAACAAAAAGTCAACTTAGACTACAAAACGCCAATTTATGAGGACATGATAGAAGAAGAGAAAGACATAGTAGAGGCAGAAAAGCGCGTGCGTGATGCTCACGCTTTTCTGCATATCACCGAAAAGACTGCACGCCTCGCTGAGCTTGATAAAGAGTGCGCCCAGCCAGGTTTTTGGGATGACACTGTGCATGCTCAAGAGATTTCAAAACAAGCGAGCAATTTGCGCGAGACTATTCACGATTATGAGTCGGCAACCTCTCTTTTAGAGGATGGAAAAGCAGCTATTGAGCTTGCCGGTGAAGATGAAGCCTTTGTAGCAGAGGCTCGCCGTGTGCTTAGCCGTCTTAATGCCTTGCTTGATGCACTCGAAGTCACTTCATGGTTTTCTGGACGATTTGACGAGGGCGACGCAATAGTTACGATAAATCCCGGTTCTGGTGGGCTCGAAGCTCAAGACTGGACGGATATGCTTTATCGCATGTATGCGCGCTACACTGAGAAAAAAGGCTGGAAGATGACCGTGCTTGACTTGGTGCCGGGAGAAGTTATTGGTATCGATAAAGCGACGATACAAATCGAGGGTCGTTTTGCTTACGGCATGCTCAAAAGCGAGCAGGGGGTACACCGCTTGGTGCGCATTAGCCCCACCGATGACAAAAAACGTCGTCACACTACGTTTGCTGGAGTAGAAGTTTTGCCCGTGTTGCCCGATGATATTGAAATAGACCTCAATGTGGCAGATGTACGCGTCGATGTGTATCGCTCGAGTGGTCCGGGGGGACAGTGTGTCAATACTACTGATTCTGCTGTGCGCCTTACTCATATACCCACAGGTATAGTTGTGACCTGTCAAAACCAAAAATCTCAGCTTCAAAACAAAGAAGCCGCTTTTAAGGTTTTGCGTGCAAAACTCTATGAGCTCGAAGAGCAAAAGCGCGCAGAGGAACTGGCAAATTTGCGTGGTGAGCGCATGGAAAATTCTTTTGGAAGCCAAATTCGCAACTATGTGCTTTATCCTTACCAACTAGTAAAAGACGTTCGTAGCGGAATAGAGACCGGCAACGTAGATGCGGTGCTTGATGGCGATATCGATGATTTTGTTATCGGTTATCATAAGTGGAAAGCTTCGCTTTGATGTCAGGGGAGGATACCCGACGCTTAAGCTTTGATTTTGATAATAAGCCTTGCCTGTACACGCAGGTTTTGTACGTGAGGAGCTTTTAAGAAAGGATAGGACGTGACAGTTGCTCAACTAAATGCTCGAGCCAATGAGATGCGTTGCGACATCGTGCGCATGATTACCGAAGCGAAAAGCGGACACCCCGGGGGGTCTTTATCCTGCGTCGATATTTTGGTGGCGCTTTATTTCGGGGGAGTCATGAAATATGATTCATCGAACCCTAAACTTACAGGCAGAGATCGCTTTTTCCTAGCAAAAGGACACGCTGCTCCTGCGCTCTACACTGCTCTTGCTCATGCGGGCTTTTTCCCACGCGAAGAGCTTATGAGCTTACGCAAGCTTGGTTCTCGTTTGCAGGGTCATCCTGATTCGAGCCTTGTACCGGGAGTTGAGGTGTCAACAGGCTCGCTTGGTCAAGGTCTTTCTATCGCCTCAGGTGTTGCGGCAGGCCTTTTGCTTAAAGGCGAAGAGGGTTGCGTGTTTAGTTTGCTTGGAGATGGTGAATGCGAGGAAGGCCAGGTGTGGGAGGCTGCTATGTTTGCAGCTCACAATAAGCTTGACAATCTCGTTGCTATTATTGACCGCAATGGCTTACAAATTGATGGTGCCACGAGTGAAGTTTGCGACCCGGGTGATTTGGGCGCAAAATTTGCTGCGTTTGGTTGGGATGTTCACAGCGTTGATGGGCATGATATCACCGCACTTATAGGGGTGCTCAACGAGTGTAAAGCTAGCCGCAACGGTGCCCCTCACGTTATCATCGCTCATACCGTCAAAGGCAAGGGTGTTTCGTTTATGGAAAACGCCGTTGGATGGCACGGAAAAGCGCCAAAGCCCGACGAGCTTGAGCGTGCGCTGGCTGATTTAGCGAGCGCAGTTTGTGCGCAAGATGCACAAGAGGGTAGTGAGCGCGCCGAGCGCGCATCTGAGGAGGCCTCACATGAATAACGCAAGCAAAACGCCAAAGCTCGCAAGTGCCGAAGGCACAAGCATCAAACGAGCTACCCGTGCTGCTTTTGGCGTAACTCTCGCAGAGCTTGCTGATGCAGGCGTGCCGGTTGTGGCAGTGGATGCTGATTTGTCAGGTTCAACTACGACAGCCAAGTTTGCAAACGCCGCTCCTGAGTACAAAAACCGCCTTTTCAACTGCGGTATCGCTGAGCAAAATATGATAGATGTCGCTGCTGGTCTTTCCCTTTGTGGAAACATCGCTTTTACGGGCTCTTTTGCGGTTTTTGGTACTGGACGTGCGTACGACCAAATCAGAAATACGGTGTGCTATAGCAACCTCAACGTTAAGATTTGCCCGACGCATGCTGGTATCTCGGTTGGGCCTGATGGTGGCAGTCATCAGATGCTCGAAGATATTGCTCTCATGAGAGTTTTACCAAATATGCGCGTTTTGGTGCCGGCCGACTATGCAGCCGCGCGTGCTGCTATCAAGCTTGCGGCACTCACACCAGGACCGGTGTATGTGCGTATGGGTCGCGCTTCGGTGCCGTGCGTGTATGATGAGGGCGCTGACTTTGAGATGGGCAGAGCGTATGTCTTGCGAGAGGGTAGTGATGTGAGCATTATTGCCTGTGGCGTTGAGATACGTGAGGCATTGCTCGCGGCAGACATGCTCGATGCGCAGGGGATATCCGCTGAGGTTATCGATGCATTTTCAGTAAAGCCGCTTGACGAAGAGACTATTTTAGCATCTGCTGCAAAAACGCGTCATGTTGTGGTTGCTGAAGAACATAGTGTGATAGGTGGCCTTGGCTCTGCGGTGGCAGATCTTTTATCGCGCAAGCTACCGGTGCCAATGTCGTTTGTAGGCATGCAAGATGTGTTTGGAAAGTCAGGCGAATTTGAAGAACTTTTGAGTTACTTTAATTTGGATGCTGCAGCCATTGTTGAAGCTGTGAAAAGCCTCAAGGTTGGCGAGCTGGTCTGCTAAAATCAACAAGGTCACTCTAAATTACGATATGAATGGAGCAAATTGTGACAAAAGTACCCGCACAAGGGGTCGCATCGCGTGCAAATAGCGCTTCTGCACAAGGCAATGCTCGTGCAAATGCACGCTCTTCACGAGGCGCGCATTCGCGCCAAGCGCAAATGACCTCGCAACTATCTGCGTCGCTTCCCGTACTTGAGATGGATGATATTCCTCAAAATTCAGGAAGCCCCGTCATTATGTTTGATCATGTAACAAAAGTTTATCCAGCGCAGCCAAATAAACCAGCGCTTTCGGATATTTCTTTGCAGATATATCCTGGTGAGTTTCTCTTTCTTGTAGGGCATTCAGGTTCAGGTAAATCTACATTCATCCGCATGCTTACACGCGAGATTAAACCCACACAGGGACATATCTATGTTGCCGGTGAAGACTTGGGCTCTATGCGCAACTGGCGCGTGCCTTTCTTGCGCCGCAACATCGGTTGTGTTTTCCAAGACTTTAAACTCTTACCCAACAAAACGGTATTTGAAAACGTCGCTTTTGCTTTGGAAGTTATCGGCAAAAGCAAGCATGTCATCAAGACGCAAGTACCAGAGGTATTGCGTCTGGTGGGCTTGCAAGACAAGCTTGACAAACGCCCCGATCAGCTCTCTGGTGGCGAGCAGCAGCGTGTGTCGATTGCGCGTGCTATCGTCAATAGACCTCCGATGCTTATATGTGACGAGCCAACGGGAAACCTCGACCCTCAGACCTCACGCGGCATTATGGATTTGCTTGAACGCATTAATCGCACAGGTACGACGGTGTTAGTGGCAACTCATGACCGTGAAATGGTAGATAATATGCGTAGACGCGTTATCGCTCTTGACCGAGGTCACTTAACGCGCGACCAGGATAGAGGTGTTTACGGTGTCTAGTATTGGTTATTTTTTTAAAGAGTCCCTGCGTGGTTTTACCCGCAATTTGTCAACGACACTCGGCTCTATCATAACTATCTTTTTGTCGCTTTTTATCATTGGTATTTTCCTTGTTGGCGCTAATATGGTGAATAGCGTTATCAAGTCGGTTGAAAGCGAAGTGAGTATTACGGCGTATGTGTCTGATGATGCGTCGGAGGCTGATATTCAATCTGCCGAAGACTATATCAAAGGCTTAAACGGCGTTTCTTCTATTTCGTTTACTACTAAAGAAGAGGCTCTAGAAAAATTCCGCGAGACATCAAGTTCTGACATCATTGATTCGCTTGACGGTATGAACCCGCTTCCTGCTTCAATTGACATCGAGCTTTCTGATCCGCAGCTCGTAGATGATGTGGTTTCTCAAATCGCTGCAAGTGATAAGTTTAAGACTGTCTGCGATGAGCCTGATAATCCGTCTGCTTCGCTTTTGTATGGCCAGGGCTCAGTTGAGCGCATGCTGCAATTGTTTAACTATGTGCGCTATATCGGATTTGCCCTTATCATTTTGCTGATTTTTATCGCAATGGTCTTCATCAACAATACCATTCGTCTTGCCATACTTGCACGCCGCAAAGAGATTGCTATCATGCGTCTCGTTGGTGCGTCAAACGGCTTTATCCGCGGGCCGTTTTTGATGGAAGGTGCATTGCATGCCATAATCGGTTCGCTCTTAGCGGTTGGCGTACTAGAGCTCTTGCGCAACTTTGCTCTCCCGCGCCTGCAAAACGCTTTAACGTTTTTGCCTATAGATACCTCTCTTTCGACCTATCTGGTGATTTATGCAGCATTAGTTATTGCCGGTTTGATTATCGGCTTAATAGGCTCAGCGCTTGCAATGCGCCGTTACCTTAAGGTATAGCATTTGGAAAGATAGCAATGGCTAAACACTCTGATACGAGTAAAGCTGCAGTAAGTGCACGCCGGGCGCGCGAACGCAACAAAATGCGCGCCCGCATGTTTTTGTTTGTAGTGGCAATCGCGCTTGCTTTTGTAGCGGGCTTTTTGGTACGTGGACAAACGACCTTGCTCACTTCTCTTGGTTTCTTTTTTACTGGCTCCGAAGATGCGACCTCTACGGTAAGCGCCCAAACAAAATCGACTTTTAATGCGGTGTCTTCTCGTATCGCAGAAGTTGAAGACGTTTTGAGTGCAAATAGTATGGATAGCTATGATCTCGACAGTGCAACTTCTAAAACCCTAGAAGCACTCGCTGATGCCGCGGGAGATGAGTATTTGTGCTACTTTGACGCTGAACATTATGCAAGCTATGTCGCCGAAAGTAGTGATGCAGACTATGCAGGCATCGGTGTGCTTTTTGCTGACTACAATGGCCGCACGTATGTGGCTGATGTGTTTGAAGGCTCAATTGCTGAAGCACACGGTGTGCAGCAGGGCGACATCGTGGTATCTATTGACGGCGATAGCTCTCACGATTGGTCATTGACTGAGACTGTTAAAGCGCTTGATCGCAACGATGGCGATAAAGTGGTTATCACTTGGATGCGTGCTTCTTCTTTGGATGCTGAAACAGGCGATGAATTTACCACTACGCTTACGTGCTCGAAATACAGTGCGACTAACGTTACAAGCGAGCTCAACGAGACTGTCGGCTATATCAAGCTCAGGCAGA
Organism: uncultured Gordonibacter sp.; assembly: GCA_964400955.1. Classification (GTDB taxonomy): domain Bacteria; phylum Actinomycetota; class Coriobacteriia; order Coriobacteriales; family Eggerthellaceae; genus CAJFUR01. The sequence continues at coordinate 9,633 of CAYNWQ010000019.1, forward strand.
TTACCCAAAACTCAGCTGATCTTGTCAGTAGCGCGATAAGCGATTTGACTGAGCAGGGTGCAACGTCTTTTGTGCTTGATTTGCGCGATAATCCAGGCGGCTATCTTACTCAGGCGGTTGACATAGCGAGCTTGTTTGTCAAAAGTGGAGTGCTCGTTGAAGTGCAAACACTTGATGGCTCTTCGACGAAGACCGCAACGGGAGATGTGGTGACGACAGCACCTTTGGTTGTCATCGTAAACGACTACACGGCTGCCGCTGCTGAGGTTTTAGCAGCTGCCCTGCAAGACAACCAACGCGCTGAGATTATAGGTACGACGACGATGGGAAAAGGCTCGGTGCAGGTCGTGCGCGAGCTTTCCTTTGGTGGAGCTTTACGCTATACCGCAGCCTACTACAAAACACCTCTCGGGCATGATATAAACGGAGTTGGTATCATACCCGATAGGAGCGTAGGTGCGACAAGTGATGAAACGACTGATGCTCAAAAATCTCTCGCACTCGAGACTGCACTCGAACTAAGCGCTGCTTAAACCCACAGTTGCATAAATCACCTAAGTGCCGGCTTTGTTGCTTGAATTTCTCGGGTTGCTTGGCTTGCTTAGATAAGCTGAGTTATACATGAAAAACGCGCGAGCATTGATTTGCCCGCGCGTTTGTTGATTGTGCCTCTTGCTAATCTATAAGCCTTAAGATACGTGCATTAGAAGCCAGGTAGCGAGGTCTTCTTCTACATCAAACTTGATGTCATCGTAGTTATGTATCTCGTGGCGGTAGCCCGAGTAAAGCTTGGTGATAACGTCGTCGTGGCCTGTATCGAGAAGCCAGTTTGCACACATATACACGCCCTCACCAAAGTTTCCAACCGGGTCTTGGTCGCCTGCGACAAGAAGTATTGGCAAATCGTTCGGCACTTTTTCTGCCCAGTCGGTACCCTCGATGCAAAGCATCATGTCGATAAAGTCACGCAAGCTGATATTGTGTGTGGGGTGAGTAAAGGCGTCAAAGGGATCATTGGCATGGTCTAGCTGCACGTATTTGTCATGGCAAATCCACTCGTTTCCAAGATCTGCACCTTCTGTGCATCGTGAAAACATCCAGCCCATCAGCTCTCCAACCATAGCAGGGTCTGAGTCGTGTGCGCCGCCATCCTCAATGATTTTGTCAAGTTTCGCTTTGACCTCATGGGTGTTTTTGAAAATACCGGTCGTGCCGCAATAGATGGCTCCTGCAAGTTCATCGCCATACTTAGCAGAGAAATCACGCGCAATCATAGAACCCATTGAGTGGCCAAACATAAAATAAGGGAGATCAGGATATTTTTCGCATACGGCATCTTTGAAGCGTTTTTCATCTTCCATCATGGTATGAGGACCTTTGTCGCCCCAGTCACCCCAAGTGTCGTTTGCGATAGCAGTCGCGCCGTGTCCTACGTGGTCGTTTGCCGCTACGATAAAGCCGGCGTCCATCAAAGAGACAATCATGTGGAAATAACGGCGTGAGTGCTCACCAAATCCGTGTACAAGTTGCACAATGCCTTGCGGATCGCAAGCTGGGACATATATCCAGCCCGTTACTTGGTCGCGCTCGTTTGTGGATGGGAAAGTAATTTCGTGCAGCATAAAGACTCCTTTTCTTGTAGTGGGTAGTATCTCAGGATAGTGTTTTACCTGCGTTTTGATTATAACCCGTTTTGCGCATGTTAAAGCGCTCTTTTAGAAATTAAAATTCTGGTATTTCGATACTTTCTACAAGGCGCATGAGTTCTTGTTGAGTATGCACATCAAGCTTACGATAAATATGGCGAATGTGCGTTTTAGCGGTACCTTCTGAGATGTAGAGTTTCTCTTGGATGTAAGCCGAATTATGTCCTTTGGCCAGGAAAAACATAACTTCGGTTTCACGGCGTGAAAGTAAAAAGGTATTGGCAGCTGCTTCGCATTTTCTGCGGAAACGTCCATATTTTTTCTCTTCAGGCACACCTTGTTTGCTGTTAAGCTTTGCATACATCGCAAGTCGGGCTTCAGACATAGTCTCTGGTGTGTTATGGGTTGTATTAACAGCGTGGCCTATTGGTGTGCCATCGCTATAAGAGGGGCTGTGTGAGGAAATACCAGCTAGACTTGAGGACGCACTAGGCACACCAGTTTTGCTTGCGCTGCCGCTATTATTTGTGCCTTGTGAGCTTGATGCGCTAT
>CAYNWQ010000020.1:0-11575 GCA_964400955.1 uncultured Gordonibacter sp.
AAAGCAGTAACGAGCAGGATGACAATTGCAATGATGACCTCTTTGAGCCAGTCATTGTTTACGTAGTCGCTGATATCAGAAATGAGCTTATCCATGTGGCTCTCCTACCACGAAGCTGGTTTTTGGGGAAAGTCTTCGTGCGAGTGCCATAAAACCACCTTACCTGCCGCACGACTCGCACTGACATCGATAAGACGCTGATTGCTCGAGCCTCGCCACTGCAATCCAAGCGATTTTTTGCTTTCCACAAAAGGCCCGTCGACTAAAACGTCGGTCACTTCGAGCAACGTGCGCACGCCTGCTGCATCAAGCACGGGACTGCCTGCTCCGTCATTATGCAATCCCGCTGCATCAGGTGCAGGATTTTCCGCTTCATCAAAAAATGTTTCACGTGAAACATTTTCTCTGGCATCACGCTCACATACGCCAATTGTTTCACGTGAAACATCCTTTTTGTCTTTGCTCGGTTTGTCTGTGTTTAGTTTTCCATCGCTTGTTTCACGTGAAACATTTTCGCGCGTCGCGCTTGCGCTACTCTCCTCCGCTTCGTCGCGAGTTTTCATTGCACAAGTCTCACCCAAATTCGCGCGCTCGACGACAGTACGCAGTTCCTCATAGAGATAGCCCGTGTAAGTCCAGATGCCGTATCCCAGGCTCTTTAGGCGCCGTGCTAACTCGGCTGCAGCTGCTGCCTGCTCAAAAGGCTCTCCTCCTGATAAAGTCACGTCGTGCACTAGCCCGTTCGACTCAATTTCGTCGACGATTTCGTCAAGCGTGCGTTCAACACCGCCTTGATGAGGTTGACTTTTAGGGTTGTGACATCCGGGGCATTTGTGCGAACATCCCTGCACAAACACACTATAGCGCAGCCCCGGCCCATCTACGATGGAGTCCGGAGCTGTGCCATATAGCCTTATCGTGTTAGGTGTCGTTGCCAAGCGATGTACTTTCTTTTTCTCTGAGGATTTCTCACAAAAGGTTTTATAGGCAAAATCTTATTTTTGTAAAGCCGCTCCTACACAGCTTTGCTTATGCATCTCTTGCTTTTATAAAACCTCTCCCACATAAATCTTTGCACGTACGATGTCTTAGCGATATCTACGCTCGGTGTCCTAACGATATCTACGCGCGGTGTCCTAGCGATATCTTAGCGAAACCCTAGATAGAAGGAACCGAATGCTTTACGCGGTCGTGCTCTTCTGCGCGTTTCGCGTCGTTAAAGCGATCAAGCGTCCCTACCAGATATCCTGTGATACGACGAATACGTTCAAAGGGTACGCCGTCTTCTTCGCTGCGACCACACTTAGGACAGGTATCTTCGATGATACCGTTATAGCCACATACCGGGTCACGGTCGACCGGATGATTTACTGAACCATAGCCCATGCCACACTCTTTCATATGGCGGATAACCGCTTCGAAGGCTTCGAGATTTTCGCTTGGGTCGCCGTCAAGCTCTACATAGCTGATGTGTCCACCATTGGTGAGCGCATGATAAGGTGCCTCAATTGCAATCTTGTCGAACGCACTTATGTTGTAATACACCGGCACGTGAAATCCGTTTGTATAGTAATCGCGGTCGGTCACTCCAGGGATAACACCATAACGCTCGCGGTCCATACGCACAAAGCGTCCGGACAAACCCTCAGCAGGTGTCGCGATGAGCGTGTAGTTCATGCCGCACTCGCGCGAGATGCGATCAACATAGCTACGCATATGCCCGATAATTTCAAGGCCGAGACGCTGTGCTTCGGCGGATTCACCATGATGCTTTCCTGTTAAAGCAACAAGTGTTTCCGCAAGTCCGATAAACCCTGTAGTAAGCGTACCATGCTTCAAAACCTCACGTTGCTCATCGTTTGGTGCAAGCTTTTCAGAGTCAATCCACACGCCCTGACCCATCAAGAATGGCGCGTTATACACTTTTTTGCGTGCCTGAATTTCGAAACGCTCGTCGAGCTGACCCGTCACAAGCGCAAGTTTTGCATCAAGTAAGTCAAAGAAAAGATCAAGGTCTCCTTTTGAGCGTATAGCCAAACGCGGTAAATTGATAGATGTAAAGCTCAGATTACCACGTCCCGGCGTCACCTCGCGCTCAGGATCATACACATTGCCAATAACACGCGTGCGGCATCCCATGTAAGCAATCTCGGTTTCGGGAGTACCTTTGTAGTACTGGATATTGAAAGGCGCATCCAAGAAACTAAAGTTGGGGAAAAGCCTACGCGCAGAACAATGCATAGCCAACTTGAACAAATCATAGTTCGGATCACCCGGATTGTAGTTGACACCTTCTTTCACACGGAAAATCTGCACCGGGAAAATCGGCGTTTCACCGGAACCGAGGCCTTCTTCTGTTGCGAGCAGCATGTTTTTGATAACCATACGCCCCTCAGGAGAAGTGTCCATGCCGTAGTTCACCGAGCTAAAAGGCGTCTGTGCACCAGCACGAGAATGCATAGTATTAAGGTTGTGTACAAGCGCCTCCATTGCTTGGAAGGTCGTACGGTCGGTATCAGCCGTAGCATTTTTGAGCGCATAAGCCATCACGCGCGCAACCTGTGCGTCGTGAGCTTCGTCTTCGGCAAACTGCGCATGGAGCTCACGCTCGACCGCTTGCGCGAAAGCCTCATCGAGCTCAAGGCTTGCCCACTTACCTGTTTCTTCCTCAACGCGCGCGAGTAAACTCTCGGCTATCTCGCGAAAGTCCTCTCTATCACACAACAAATCAAGCGCTTCTGCAAGGTGTTTTTTGTAAAGGCGGCGGAACGTCTTGCGCACGCCGTCGGCTAAACCGTAATCAAAGTCACAAACCGACTGTCCACCGTGTTGGTCATTTTGGTTGGACTGGATAGCGATGCAAGCAAGCGCTGCATAGCTTGCGATATCATTTGGCTCACGCAACACACCATGTCCTGTAGAGAAACCGCCCTTGAAAAGCTTGCGCAGCTCTATCTGACAACACGTCGTAGTGAGAGTATAGAAATCCATGTCGTGGATATGTATGTCACCCTCACGATGCGCGCGCGCAAACTTAGGATCGATGACACACATCTCGTAAAATTGTTTCGCAGACTCGCTGCCGTACTTGAGCATGGTACCCATAGCAGTGTCAGCATCGATGTTGGCGTTTTCGCGCTTCATGTCTGAGTCGGAAGCTTTCGAAAACGTAATATCTTTGAGCGTCTGGATAAGACGAGAGTTGACATCACGCACGCGGTTGCGTTCAGCACGATAGAGGATATAGGCTTTAGCCGTCTGCACAAAGCCCGACTCTATAAGCGTTTCCTCGACGAGATCTTGCACGCCTTCAACCGTTGGGGTGCCCTCTATAGCGCCGGCTTCAAGCTTTGCAACCACCTTATCGGCAATTTCGTCAGCAACGGCACGATCTTGCATAGCAGCACATGCCTGGAATGCTTTTTCTACCGCCTCGGCAATTTTTTCTTTTTTGAAAGTGGTCGTGCGACCATCGCGTTTAATGATGCTTGAAACCATGTTTTCTAGTCCTTCCCGTGCGCGTTTAGTAGTCTATTTTTGCTCGATTTTTACCAACTGTTTGTCAGCTGCTTGTCGGCTGTTTGTCAGCTGCTTGTCAGCTGCTTGTCGGCTGTTTGTCAGCTGCTTGTCGGCTGTTTGTCAGCTGTTTCCCGACTGTTCACATCTCATCGAAAATGCCCATATGACCTGTGATTTACTATTGTTTTTTCACAATGTTTTCCACTAGGATTTAACCATTTTCCACAATATATTGTGGCAGTCGAGCCAACATGTAGGGATATATAGTATATTGCCGACAATGATAAAACAAGTGCTTTTTTTGCTTAAAAAGTTTGTGTTTGTAGCAAATATGCGCTCCACTAGCCCTTTTTCAAAAAGTGCAAAATGGACTGTCATTATATCTTCATAAACATGCAAAATTTGCTTTCAAGAAATGGCACTTTATGCGCGATGAGTGGCTACGAGACTATGCTGTAGGCTTATCCCTCAAGCGTGATGCGTGCATGCTTGCTTATCTTAAGCACGTTACTGTTATTGGTAGTGACTCTGACGGTAGTGGCATTGTCGATGGCGACGTTACTCGACGGTTCCGTAGACTTGTCCCCACGCGTGCCCGTTGATGGCTGAGTTAATTTGGTCGCATAAGCGCTGGCGAGTGTAGTTGCCTGGCGGTAAGAGATTTATGATTTCTTGCAGGTCAGCCGGTAAATCGAGGGACTCTACCATAAGCACTGCATCAAGCCTGCGGACACGCAAAAGTTTTCCATCGGGCCCATACGCACGCCCGTCTTCACCAAAGAGCGCGTCAACAACACCCTGCATGTCTCCATAATGGGGGCTTTTTTCTCTATTGGAAAACGTTGTTTTTGCGGGTGTTGTGCTCATGCTTATTTTCCTTGTTTGAAGGCTGCTGCAACTTCGGCGCGCGCGGCAGAAACTATCTCGTCTAGGGTAGTGTTTGCTGTGGTAGTTGTGGTAGTGTTTGCTGTGGTGTTTGTGGTAGTAGCGCCTGTTTGTGTAACGGAGGTTTGCGCGTCACCTGCCAGAGCATTATCCGCGATATTTTCCTTTTTTGCATCCTTTTTGCTATCTATATACGGCGAAACAACATCAAAACCGTCAACAGCTGCCACAAGCGCACCTGTATATGCCACACTTGACGCCCCTGTTGCGCGCAAAAATTGCACTCCCGCCGCGCGTAGAGCACAAGCTGCCTCAACCATCACATCGGGACAATAATAGGGATTGGCTTCTGTAGGCTTGCCCTGTTTTTTGCAATGCTCTTTTACCTGCAACTGTACGAGCAACGGGAGATCACACGCCTGCACGACCTCCTTTGTAAGTTCTGCCACTTGAGGCAGCGGAGCCGCTATTTCAAAGCCTGCAACGGTGGCTCCATACTCTTCCATGATTCCTACCGCCTCAGTGAGCGTACCCCTCCCACTCACAAGCACGCCATCCGCGCGCACGTTGACCGATACGAACACCGGCAAATCACTCACCTGCCGTGTACCCATTAGCGCACATTTCAAATCATCGCAGGTCAGAAACCCATTGAGAAAGATAGCGTCGATACGAGACGCTGAAAGTAAACGAGCAGCGTGAGCATACTGGCTCCTGTTTTCATTGAGAGAGGCAGCAGACGCAGGGTCAAGCGGCAAACCACATGGGCCAATTTCCACAAGTGTGTGCTGAGGATGTAGCTCTTCTAAAATATTGAGTGAAGCCTGTAAAAAGTCAGCTGCTTTATCTTCACATGACAGGTGTTTGAGACGCGCAGGCGTAAGCGCTGCTGTGTTCGCAACGATACAACTTGCGCCGGCAAGTATTTCCATGCGCAGAAAGTCTCTTAAAGTATCGCTCTCGAAAAAAGCGAGATAGGGCGCATCTTTTTCAGTGTCAAACCCCTGCTCTTCCAAACGCGCAGATAGCGACGCTGAAAGCACAAGCATGTCCTTATTTAGTCTCAGAGTTATATCTGGCATAACATATCCTCTCAAAATATTTCCAGAGCCTCATGATGCCCCGTCACAGCGCTCTATAGTGGCTGCTTAGTAGATATCACGTAATTTACTTTGCTTTATAACACTCCGTCATAGCTCTCAATGGCAGCGCTCATAACCCCCCTAGCACCCTATGCTTGCGATGCCTTTTCAACCTCATCGAGCTTGTCTTTGAGCTCTGCGATGGGCACCTCAAGCTCAAACAAAAGCGACCTAATCTCTGCAAGAGCAGCTCTATTAGAACCGACCTCTTTTGTCAACGCCCGACATATTGCCTTTTTGGCCTGTTTCAGGTCGTCAGCAGCCGATTTTTCGCTTTTTGTGCGGGATTTTCCTTTTTGTGCGTCGCGTTTTTCCTCGATGAGAAGGTCAAGTTCCTTTCCTGAAAGCGAAGCTGCTGCCTGTGCGACTGCAAGCTGGTCTTTTTCGGATAACTTGGCTACTTTATCTGCCTGTACGAGTGTGAGATTTCCCTCGTCATAAGCTCGCGCCGCCTCATCGGCAAGATTTGCTGCAATATTGAGATGAGTTGCAACGCTACGGGGTGAGATACCGAGCTCTTTTGCTGCGAGATCATTAGTCCATCCGGTTGTGAAAAGAGGATCATCAGGTCGGCGGGATTTGATGGTATCGACAATGAACTTAACGCCACGTGCGCGCTCCATGCCTGTCATCTTTCTCTGACCAACGTTGGCAGCATGGAGGAGGAATTCGGCCTTTTGGTCATCTAGCTCACCAGGCTTATAAACACGTGCGGGAATCATATACCACTCTTCGCCGTAGTTTTCGGCGAGGTAGTTGTGAGCCTCAACCCTGCGCTGTCCATCGACTATCTCAAAAACACCGTTATTTGCACGTATAGTGATGGGCTGAGTGTGCTTGCTTTCATAGATCATGCTGGCCAGAGCCACAATTTCACCCTTATCGAGGCTGTAGGTATTTTTTTCACTCGGTACTATTTTTCGGACATCCACAAAGTCAAATTCTTCACCTAGGATGTTTTTTCGGGCTTTTCCGCGCGCAATAGCATTACCTGCTGATTCCCCACTCTGATCTGCGTTTCTTAAAAGGAGCGCTCGCTTTTCTTTATCTTGCGACTCAGGACTATTCTCGTGCGCTGTTGTGGGTTTCTCTTGCGCAGCGCTTTCTGCGAGTTTTTTCTTCATGCGATTTATTTCTGCTCTATTCGCCATCAGCCATCTCCTCTATCTCTTTTGCAAGCGCCTTATACTCTGCCCACGGCTTACTGTTAGCGTCGTAATAAGCCAAGGGCTTGAAAAACTCTGAGCTTTCCATTACAACGACCGCCTTACCTATAGACTGGTTGAAAAATTTTGCTTTTGGTGCAACTTCAGCAATGCTTTGCTCCAAAATCTTCGCAAGATTGGTGCGTGATTCATAGATAGTCTTAAGCAACATCCATCGCGGCATGATACTTTTGCGAGCCAGAGCCACTCCCTTAATAGCATCCACCGTCGAAATCATGCCACGACGCGAAAATCCATCCGGCCTAACCGGCACAATAATCATACTCCTACTGTTTCCAACCCAAAGAGAGGTGATAGCGTTTGTTGTCACTAAATCAACTCGAGGAGGACAGTCAATAATAATATAATCGTAAAACTCCTGTTCAATCAGGGTTTCTATGGCGTTACTAAGCACCGTATCAGGTCCAGCCTTTACGCGATTTGAGATTTCGAGGTCTGCACCATCAAAACGTATATCAGACGGCACTACTTCAAGATTTTCAATTTCATAGACCTCTTCGTTGCCTTCTGTATCATATTCGATGTATTGAGCGGGCACCTTTACTTCTGCGAGGGTTTTTATAGCGCCCTTATAATCAGGGATTAAAACATCCTTAATACAAGGACGAGCTGCGTCTTCGTCGTATACATTAAAATACTCTGAGAGCGATCCTTGGCCGTCTAAATCAATTGCAAGGGTCTTTTTACCTTTTTGAGCAAAAGCAACCGCTAGATTGGCTGCTGTGATTGTTTTTGCGACTCCCCCTTTATGAGACGCTAGCACAAGTATAGTAGGTTTCTTTCCTGTCTCCTCTTGGGCTAATTTATTATCTCCTTTCAGCCTCTCTAGGAGAATCTGATTGCGATTTGTGCCCTTCACTACGGCCTCACGGTCGAGTTCATCTATCATTTTGTCATCTATATAGAAGCTTACATTGCGCTTTTTTGAGTTCTCGTCGTTCACGAAAGTGTCCTCCTTGTCTTATCTAGTTTTCTTTGCTAGTTATATCACAAAACTCGAGCTTTTGATTAGAAATGCCTCACATCTATATTTCTAATCAAAAAAATATTACTTTGTTTGGTGATGAGGTAAATATAAATTGCACTGTGCTATTGACTTACACTTTTGCAATTATTGCAAAAATATATCCAGTGTCTTTATTGGTCTTGCCGGCTTTTGTTTTTGACTTAGGTAAGTTGTAACCTTGTGTCTTTTGCAATTATTGCAAATATTAGAAGTGTTACAGTATAAAAAGCAAAAACCTCTTGCTTTTTTATTTTTGCAATTATTGCAAAAGCTAATTATGAGTGATTTCATAATCTATTGTTTGTTTAAGAAAGTTTGCAACCGATGTGTTTAATTACAGGTTCGCTCCTTTATAATCCCAACTATTATGAAATCAATCAAAACATACTCTCTTAATGAACTTACCCAGGTTATAAAGGATCTCGGTCAACCAAGTTTTCGTGCTAGCCAGATAGCCCAGTGGCTCTATCTGCATCATATTTCCTCGTTTGACGAAATGACAAACCTGTCAAAATCATTAAGAGACAGCTTAGCAGACCAGTTTTCTCTTTACACGCCGTCTATCTTCGATAAACAGGTCTCTATGGATGGATCACGAAAATATATCTTAAAGCTCGAGGATGGCTCTCTTATCGAAACTGTCGGAATACCAAGCTTTTCCTTAGATGATGGACAACAAAAAAGGTTGACTGTTTGTTTTTCAACACAGGTAGGCTGCCCTATTGCCTGTGCGTTTTGTGCAACCGGACAAGAGGGTTTCACGAGAAACCTTAGTATTGGTGAGATGGTTGACCAAATTCTCACAGTACAAAATGACTTTGGGATACGAGTCACTAACATAGTGGCTATGGGACAAGGAGAGCCCTTTTTAAATATAGACAACCTTCTAGGAGCTCTACAAATTATTAATCATCCAAAGCTGCTAAAAATAGGCGCTCGTCGTATCACCGTCTCTACCTGTGGGATACTGAGCGGTATAGAAAGGTTTGCAGCTGTACCTGAGCAATTTACTTTAGCTGTGTCTCTACACTCTGCAAGACAATACACTCGCGACATCATTATGCCCCACATGAAAAATCAGCCTCTCTCCCAACTCAAACCAACTCTATTGGATTATATTGAGAAAACAAACCGACGAGTTACCTTCGAATACCTCTTATTAAAAGATATCAACGACACTAAAGAAGACCTTGAGTCCCTAATTGAGTTTTGTGGCGGAATTTTGTGTCACATTAACCTTCTTCCCCTTAACCCTGTTTCGACGAGCCATTTTAAACCAAGCAGCCAAGAAACTGTTATACAATGGCAACGCGAGCTCGAGCGTAACCATATTGAGACAACCTTAAGACAATCGCGAGGAAAAGATATTGCTGGAGCTTGTGGACAATTAAAAAATAGTATTGCTACTGGCATATAATTTTTTACGATTTTGGTCTCAAATTGTTTCACGTGAAACAATTACAAGAAGATTATGCCCTATTAGTCTAGTGTTTCACGTGAAACATTTTTAACTTAGTTTCACTTGTCACGCTAATGTTTCACGTGAAACAACTACCATACTAAATTGCAGCATTTCTGTACGAAACTTAACTCAGCTTTTATAATGTTTCACGTGAAACATTATAAAAGCACCCCTACTTTTCAATAGGGGTGCTTTTAAAAGTAATAGATAGATTTACTTTATGGTAAGCTTTCGTGAGGACTTCTCCTTATAGCCAACTAAGACACAGAAGCTATTAGTTCCTCAAAAAGCCTTTCTAAGTCAGATTCATCCTGAAACTCAATTTCAATCTTATTTTTTCCTTTAGATGACTTAACTCGCACATTCGTATTAAGTACTTCACGCAAAGCTTTTGCAACTTTCTTAAATGACATTGGTATAGGCTGTCTTTGGGTTGTTTCTTGCCCATCTTTTCTTCCCGAGAGTAAACGCGCAAGCATTTCTGTTTCACGTACGCTAAGCTTTTCCTCTTGGAGTCTTTCTGTGAGTTTTTCGCGACCTTCTTTTTGAGGAATCGATAAGATTGCACGTGCATGACCTGCAGTAATTTTTTCTTCAAAAAGTAGTTGTTGGGCTCCTTCAGGCAAATCAAGCAGCCTTAGTGCATTAGCTACCGTCGAGCGGCCTTTTGACATTGCCTGTGCAACTTCAGCCTGGGTGATATTCTTACGCTCCATAAGTCGTCTATAGCCATAAGCTTCTTCAATTGGATTAAGATCAGTGCGCTGTACATTTTCAATAAGTGCAAGTTCTAATGCTTTATCATCATCAACATCTTTAATTCTTACTGGAACTGTTTTTACACCAATTAATTTACATGCTTGCCAACGGCGTTCACCTGCAATAATTTGGTAAGAATTAGCCCCTATACTTCTTACAAGGATTGGTTGCAAGAGCCCATTTTGTTCAATAGAGGCAGCGAGCTCTTCTATTTCCTCGCGCTTAAAGGTAGTACGTGGCTGATCTGGGTTTGGTTGAATTGAATCAATAGGTAGTTCACCAACATGTCGATGCACAACACTCTTAATTTGAATGTTTTCCTCAGCTACATCTTCATTTATATCAATTTTTTCTTCTTCAGACTTTTTAATTGTTTCACGTGAAACATTTTTTTCTTGGGAAGATACAGAGACTCGTTCACGTGGTTTGTTTTCATCTTTTAGAGGAGTCTCTTCTTCAGTTTCCTCAAAAGTCCCTAAAAGAGAATTTAAACCACGTCCCAAGCCACTTTTTGAGCTTTTAGCCACGATTAATCACTTCCTTTGCTAAGTTAATATAAGACAGAGAGCCTTTTCCTTGAGGATCATATTGCGTTATCGGTAAACCAAAACTAGGAGCTTCTGATAGTTTTACCGTACGAGGAATCAAAGTATCAAAAACTGTTTTACCAAAATATCTTTTTACTTCGTCAACAACTTGCCTAGAAAGTGTTGTTCTTCCATCATACATAGTTAGTAACACACCAAATATATCAAGAGATGGATTAAGACGTGATTTGACACGTTTCATTGATTCAAGAAGTTTTGTCACACCTTCTAGAGCATAAAATTCACATTGGATAGGAATAAGCAACTTATCAGCAGCTACAAGGGCATTAACTGTTAAAAGACCAAGAGAAGGAGGACAATCAATAAATACGTAGTCGTATTTTCCTCTCATACTTCCAACGGCGTCCTTAAGGCGGTTTTCCCTAGCCATTTCTGAGACTAATTCAACCTCAGCACCAGCAAGATTAATAGTTGCTGGAACTAAATCTAACCCCTCACAGACATCAGGAATTATAACTTCTTTGATAGAAATATCATTTAAAAGGATATCGTAAACACACTGGTTAATCTTATTTTTCTCTATACCAAGACCACTTGATGAATTTCCCTGAGGATCTAAGTCAACAAGCAAAACTTGCTTTCCCATTTCTCCTAAGGCTGCAGACAAATTAATCGCGGTAGTCGATTTACCTACACCACCTTTTTGATTAATAATAGCAACAACGACAGTTTGACCAACCGTATGTTTCACTGGATTCTTCTCATCATAAGACTTTATTTGTCGGGTGACAGAATTATCATCAACAGGAGAGATAATACTTCTTTCAACAACCTCTACCGACTCTATATTAATATGGTCGTTTACATCTTGGTAAGAAGAGTTATCAGATGCCTTATCTGGCTCATCTTGGGGTTTTTCGCGCCTAAAACTATCTAATATACCCATCAAAACCTCCTTTCAGATTAATTTTTTAGAGTATACCAAACACTAAGTAGATTTAAAAATGTTTCACGTGAAACATTTTTTA
>CAYNWQ010000021.1:0-11254 GCA_964400955.1 uncultured Gordonibacter sp.
TCAAACTACAAACTAAAACTTGAAGGGGAGGACTTTTCGCTCACGCTTTCAGCAACGGATGCTGGGCTTACCCTTGATGGTGAGACTTTGGCCACGACACTTATTGAAAGTAATAATCCATGGGTGAGGCCTTATGAGATTTTCCAAGATCACGATGAAACAGAGTCTCTTGTGTCGTCGTTCAATGAAAGTGGACTTGCGGATGTGATAAGTGCTGCGGTTGACGAGTTTAATGCGACAGCCACTGCTCCTAAAGATGCCTATGTTGCTTATGATGAAACGAAGGGTCAGTTTGCTATCGTTTCCGAAGAAAAAGGCACCATGCTTTCAGCTGATGCTATCACTAAACTTGCCGCAGAAGCTGTAGTTGCTCTTGACACCAGCGTGAAAATCACTGACAGCGAGCTCGCGCTACCAGCTGTGCTATCGACTGACGAAGTGCTCACTCAGGCGGCAGCGAGCGCAAATGCCATGATACTTACCGATGTCAATTTCACGATGGCTGGTACTACGGCGATAACGCTTGATGGGTCTATTATTTCTAGCTGGGTAGTTTTTGGTGATGACTGGTCTGTTTCTCTTGATGAAAGTGCTTTGGAAGCTTGGGTTGCTGAGGTAAAAAGCACCTATAGCACTACTGGTTCTAAGCGCACCTATACACGCCCTGATGGTAAACAATTTGAGGTAGAGGGTGGCTCGTATGGCTGGCAAGTTGACGGTGATGCGTTACTTGAAGAGGTAAAAGCTGCAATCGAATCGGATAAAACAGGCGACATTGAAATGCCATGTACTCATACTTGCGCTGCTTTTTCGACTGCGGGAGGGCAGGACTGGCCGGCACGCTATATTGATGTTGATCTCACAGAACAATATGCCCGCATGTATAACGACGCTTCGGAGGTCATCTGGGAATCAGCTATTGTGAGTGGAAAGCCTAAGTCTGGCAGTGAGGGTAGTATTACCCCTGCAGGTGTCTACTACATTACCACCAAGCAAAGCCCTGCAACACTGAAGGGCAAAAACGACGATGGCACCGAATATGAATCGCACGTAACTTATTGGATGCCTTTTATAAACAACACCATTGGACTTCATGATGCAAACTGGCAGTCGGCTTTTGGTGGCACGCGCTATCGCGATGGCTATGGTTCGCATGGTTGCGTTAACTTGCCAACATCAAAGGCTGCTGAGCTCTATAACATCATTGAGCTTGCAGACGTAGTGGTCGTGCATTGGTAGATTTCTTGGATGTGCGGCGCGAGATGTCGTGCTTGTGCATTGTCGAGTCTTGATGACGCGCTCAAGCGAATCATATAGCTATGCGTTGATAGACATCTATACCACAAGATCTGCGTAGGTAAAGCTCACAATCTTTGCAAGGTCATCTGGAGATAGCTCGAGCTGATAGCCAAGATGTCCGCCCGAAAATATGATACTCTCAAAAAGCTGTGCCGTTTCGTCTATATAGGTTGCGAAAGTTTTTTTCATGCCGATAGGAGAGCATCCTCCGTGGATGTATCCGGTTAAGGGTAAAAGCTCTTTTGACTTTATCATATGTATTGCTTTTTCGTTTGCTGCACCTGCGGCTTTTTTCAGGTCAAGTTCTTCAGCAACGGGGATCATAAAAACATAGTGTTCTCCGGATTTTCCCTGCGTAACGAGTGTTTTGAAAACGCGCTCTTTCTCAAGTCCAAGTATAGTCGCGACCTCCACGCCAGATAGCGCTTTTTCGCAGGGAAAGGTTCGAAAGGTGTAGGGTATGTGCGCTGCATCGAGAGCGCGTATTGCGTTTGTCTTTTGTTCGCGTTGTTTTGCCATGATGCTTTCTCTTTGCTGTGTGTTGTAGGTAACTCTCTTTTGTCTGTTACGTGTCTACATTTGCCATAGTTTTTGAAATTTAGCTTAGCACGCTTGAGCTGCGCTATACTTGCGCTATGAGAGAAACTCAAATACATACCACGCTTTTCGATGATACAAAAAGCGTTGACACTAACGCTGAAAAAAGTAAAGAATGCGATGCTAAAATTGTTGGCAACGACGCTCCGATTGGTATCTTTGACTCGGGCTTTGGTGGGCTGACGGTTGCTCGTGAGATTGCGCGTGCGCTGCCGCAGGAATCCCTGATATATGTTGGCGACTCTGCGCGCTGTCCCTACGGCCCGCGTTCGCTTGCTGAAGTCGACACCTTTGTGCAGCAGATAGGTGCTTGGCTTATGTCACGCGGTGTGAAAATGATAGTTATAGCTTGTAATACTGCTACAGCAGCAGGGCTTGCTCACGCGCAGAAAACTTTCCCCATACCTATCATTGGTGTAGTTGAGCCGGGAGCACGTGCGGCGGTGCATCTTACGCATAATCGCCGTGTAGGCGTGATAGCGACAAAAGCAACCGTTGAGTCAAATGCCTACACTGATGCAATCAGACATATTGATGCGGGCATTACCGTATTTTCCTGTGCAGCACCGCGCTTTGTTGAGATAGCTGAGCAGGGCATACGTATGGCAGAAGGTCCTATAGAGAGCTACACTTCACTTGCATCAAAGGTCTATGTACGCCCCGAGTTTCAAGAAATAGCTCGCGAATACCTTGAGCCTCTGCGCCGCTGCGGCATTGACACCCTTGTGCTCGGTTGTACTCACTATCCTTTGCTTAAATCACTTATTGGCAGTGTTGTTGGTCGTGAAGTGACGCTTATTTCTTCAGCAAAGGAAGCAGCGCGCGATGTCTCTGAGATACTATCGCGCAAAGGCGAGTGCGCTACAGGCCTACATGAGCCGAAGATGTCATTTTATACAACGGGTGCAGATCTTGAAGGCTTTCGTAATTTTGGTGCTCGTGTTTTTCGTACGCCCCTGAACTGCGTGGAACGCATTAGTCTTGATGAGTTGTCATGAGAAAAGGAAATGTCGTGAAAACTGTTGTTATAGCTTCTAATAATGCCCATAAAGTACAAGAGATAAAGACAGCACTTGATTTTGAGGGCTGGGAATTTCGTACTCTGAGTGAAATGGGTATAGATTCTGATCCAGCAGAAGATGCCGACTCTTTTGAGGGTAATGCTCGCATAAAGGCAGCCTCTGCTCATGCGTTAAGTGGTGGATGTGCATCTTTAGCTGATGACTCGGGACTTGTGGTCGATGCGCTGCAGGGTGCGCCGGGTGTGTATTCATCTCGCTATGCTGGCGACGGTGCGACTGACGCGCAAAACAATGACAAGTTGCTTGCTGAGTTAACAGATGTCGCGCCTGATGCGCGTACGGCACGCTTTGTAAGTACACTTGTATTTATTGATGAAGACGGCACGGAAACAGTTGCCCATGGCACCATAGAAGGCTCAATAGGTTATGAGCTTCGGGGAAAAGAGGGTTTCGGTTACGATCCACTCTTTTTCCCTTGTGTTTTTGAGGGCAAAAAAACGCTCGCAGAAGTAACGCAATCAGAAAAAAATGCTGTCTCGCACAGAGGGAATGCCCTGAGAGAGTTGCGCACACTCTTAGAAGCAAAACGAATAAATTAGTTATTTTTAGTGACAGGTGTAAGTTTGGAGTATAATACGCCCGCTGCTTATGTGCGCCCATGGCTCAACGGATAGAGCAACGGACTTCTAATCCGTAGGTTGTAGGTTCGATTCCTACTGGGCGCACCATTTTCTTTTTTAGTGCAAAATAGTCTCACATGAGGAAGCGTATATATCAATGGGACAAGACGCTATTGTTATAAAAGGTGCCCGCGAACATAATCTTAAAAATGTCAGTCTCAGTATACCTCGCGACAAATTGGTAGTTATCACTGGTCTTTCTGGTTCGGGAAAGTCAAGTCTTGCTTTTGATACGATATATGCTGAAGGGCAACGTCGCTATGTTGAGAGCCTCTCGAGTTATGCACGTATGTTTTTGGGTCAGATGAATAAACCCGACCTCGACAGTATAGATGGTTTGTCTCCTGCGGTTTCTATCGACCAAAAGACGACTTCGAAAAACCCGCGCTCTACGGTGGGTACTACGACCGAGATATACGACTATTTACGTCTTTTGTATGCGCGTGTGGGTGTCCCTCATTGTCCTGAGTGTGGCAGACCCATTAAAGCGCAAACTACCGATCAGGTAACTGATGACATCCTTGCACTTGCACCTGATGCTAAAGCTATCATAATGGCCCCGGTAGTAGCAGGACGCAAAGGTGAATTTACCAAGCTATTAAGCGACTTGGTACGCGAGGGATTTATCAGAGTGCGTATCGATGGTGAGATCGTCAAGCTCGATGGTAATACCGTTACCCTTAATAAGAAAATCAAGCACTTTATCGACGTTGTGGTCGATCGCGTGCAGCTCAAAAGCAGTGCAACGAGTCGCATCGCAGAAGCTGTAGAAACAGCGACAAAGCTCTCTGATGGTCGTGTGCTCGTACAAATCCTCGATAGCACAGGCAAGCCGCTTGGTGATGGAGGAGGTCGCTCAAGTGGTGCAACGGGCGGTCTTGGTGCAGGTGAGCATTTGTTTTCTTTGGCTCTTGCATGCCCTGAACACGGTCACTCTATGGATGAGTTGCAACCTCGCGATTTCTCGTTTAACGCTCCGTATGGCGCGTGCCCGGATTGCTTAGGTATCGGTAGTCGCGACGAAGTCGACCCTTCTCTAGTGGTACCAGACCCTTCTCTTTCGCTTGCGCAAGGCGCACTTGCTCCTTTTCGGACGGGAAACTATTATCCTCAGGTTTTGCGCGCAGTGGCACTTCACTGCGGAGTTACAGAAAATACACCATGGGAAGACATGCCGACTTCAGCTCAGAAAGCTCTCCTTTACGGACTCGGCAAAGAAAAAATACGCGTCGATTATGTCACTGTTGATGGTAGAAATACCTATTGGTATATCACGTGGGAAGGTGCTCTTGATGCGGTGCAAAGGCGCTATCAAGAAGCTCAAAGTGACTCGCAGCGTGAAAAGCTCTCGGCGTATTTTGCAACGATTCCTTGTCAGACCTGCAAAGGAAAGCGCTTAAAACCTGAGATTTTAGCAGTAACGGTGGGAGATAAGTCGATACATGAAGTGACTGAGATGTCGGCGCTTGAGTCCCTCGCATTTTTCGAGCAACTGAGCTTTACGGGGCAAAACGCACAAATTGCAAATCCTATCGTGAAAGAGATAAAGTCTCGCCTACGTTTTTTGGTTGATGTGGGACTTGATTATCTTACTCTAGAGCGTGCAACCGCTACGCTTTCTGGTGGTGAAGCGCAACGTATACGCCTCGCGACGCAAATTGGCGCTGGATTGATGGGTGTGCTCTATATCTTAGATGAGCCGTCCATTGGGCTTCATCAACGAGATAATGAGCGCTTGATCGCAACGCTTGAGCATCTGCGTGATTTGGGTAATACGGTTATCGTTGTTGAACACGATGAAGATACTATTCGCTCGGCTGATTATGTAGTTGACATGGGACCGGGTGCTGGAGAGCGGGGAGGAGATGTGGTTGCGTGTGGTACGCCTGCTGACATTATGTCTGCGCAAGGTTCCTTTACCGCCGATTATCTTTCCGGCCGCCGCCAAATAGAGATACCTCGTTTTCGCAGGCACCCCGGGCGCGGTACGCTCAAGATGACAGGAGCTACCGAAAACAATTTGCAAAACGTCACGTTAGAGGTTCCTTTGGGTACGCTTTGTGTAGTGAGTGGCGTGAGCGGTTCGGGAAAAAGCTCTCTTGTTACCGACACGCTCGCACCCGCGCTCGCTAACAGGCTCAACCATGCACATCGCCGCTCAGGTGCTTATCGTAAAATTACCGGGCTCGATAAGCTCGATAAGGTAATCAATATCGATCAGAGCCCTATCGGGCGCACACCTCGTAGTAACCCTGCGACCTATATTGGTCTTTGGGACGATATACGTGCTCTATTTGCTTCAACTCAAGAGTCTAAGGCGCGCGGCTATGCGCCGGGTCGTTTTAGCTTTAATGTGAGTGGTGGTCGTTGTGAGGCATGTAAAGGCGATGGGCAGATAAAAATAGAAATGCATTTTTTGCCTGACGTATATGTGCCTTGTGAAGTATGCGAGGGCAAGCGATACAATCGCGAAACCTTGCAAGTGACCTATCGTGGTAAAAATATTGCTGATATCTTAGATATGACCGTCGAAGATGCGCTCGTGTTTTTTGAAAATATACCCGGCATTAAGCGAAAGCTACAAACGCTTTTTGATGTGGGTCTTGGCTATATACGCCTTGGTCAGTCTGCAACTACTTTATCGGGCGGTGAGGCTCAGCGCGTAAAACTAGCCAGTGAGCTGCAAAAAAGGCAAACAGGAAAGACGTTTTACATACTTGATGAGCCGACAACAGGGCTGCATTTCGAAGATGTGCGTCAGTTATTGCAGGTACTTGAGCGCTTGGTCGACGCAGGTAATACGGTGCTTATCATCGAGCACAATCTTGACGTGATAAAGTGTGCTGACTATATTATCGATTTGGGGCCTGAAGGTGGCAGCGGTGGTGGTAGTGTCGTTGCAAGCGGCACACCTGAAGAAGTAGCAAAAGTAGACGCTAGTCATACCGGACGTTTTCTCAAGCGTATACTTTCTTAAGAATTGAGCCGATATGTCTAAGTGTTCGCGTGAAAAAATAGCACTTCTCGTATTTGTCTTGTTGGTCTTGTTTGCCGGGGCTTGTCTTGTGGGTTATCTGGTTGCAGGTCATTCGTGGAATGTTGCAGCAACTAATATTGATGATACCTTTGGTAGTATGGAGGGCTATACCGTTATCGCGTACGCTGGCACGATGACAGAAGATGAAATCGAAAGTTCTACGAGCACATCAAAGGATGAATCAAAGAAAACACCTGAGGAAGCGAGCGCAGATGAGCGCGCTGAAGCAGATGCGAGCGCGGATGCCGGTGCGGGTGCAGATGAGAGTGATGGGTCGGTGTCGTCTGTGCTTGCGGGCGTGAGTGCTGGCATTAAAGCCAATGCGGACGAAGCTGCAGATGCAACGGATGAAGACATAATAGACGAAGATGCAAGTGTTGCACAAAATAGCGTTTCTTCTAGTGCTGATGCAGATGAAACGTCCGACAATATAACTTCCTCTGAAGACGAAAAACAAGAGTTGTTAACCGATGATACTACTCTTGATGATGTGCAGACAGATGATTTTGTTAGTGTATCAGAGGTAGAAGAAAGCTATCTTGATAAGGGAGCGACTGTTTTTACGCTTGATACCGAAAATCCTGAAATTTACTCTGAGGGTATGATACTTAAAAAAAATGATTGCCGCTTTGGGGTCTTTAGTGTGACTGATACTATAACTCTTCGTGACCTTAAGCGCCAAGTGGCCTATTTTGAAGAGTACAAAGTTGACTTTATAGTGGCTATAGTGCCCGATAGAAGCTACCTGAAAGAAGTCGAAGGCATCGATATCGTTATCTCGACACATGCGAGTAAACTGACATCACTCGGTGAAACTCAGAGCAGTACCTACTATGTTGATGCTCCTCTTATAGGAAAAGTTGGCGCCATACTCATCTCGCCTTCAAACGTCGTGTCTTCAAAGACACTCTAAACCTGTCGCGTCTGCCTTGACCTCGAACGCACTAAAACAGAGGCGATATAAACCCCTTCTTAACGCCATAGATGAAAATACCCCCGCAAGGGCGGGGGTATTATGAGCGTTTAGGTTGAGATAGGGCGTAAAACTTACACGATACCTTGTGCCATCATTGCATCAGCAAGTTTCTTAAAGCCTGCAATGTTTGCACCCATGACGTAATTTCCTTCATGGCCGAATTCTTTGGCTGCATCGTCAGCAGCATGATAAATGCTTTTCATGATGCCCTGGAGTTTCGCGTCAACCTCTTCGAAAGTCCAGCTGAGTCGCTCGGAGTTTTGCGACATCTCAAGACCAGATGTTGCAACACCGCCTGCGTTTGCTGCTTTGCCTGGGCAGAAAACAACACCATTTTCCATGAGGTATTCGGTTGCATCCATGGTGGTAGGCATGTTTGCGCCTTCAGCAACAATCTTGCAGCCATTAGCAACGAGAGCTTTTGCGTCGTCGATGAGGAGCTCGTTTTGAGTTGCGCAGGGCAAAGCGATGTCTACAGGGATGCTCCACACGCCGCGACCCTCATGATAGGTAACGCCTTCTTTGCGCTTTGCATATTCAGAGATGCGAGCGCGTTCAACTTCTTTGATTTGCTTTACGAGCGCGACATCAATACCTGCGGGGTCATAAATCCAACCGGTAGAGTCAGACAAGGTCACAACTTTAGCGCCAAGTTGTTGTGCTTTTTCAGTTGCATAGATGGCAACGTTGCCTGCACCAGACACAGCAACCGTTTTGCCAGAGATGTCTTCGCCATGGCAGTTGAGGTATTCTTGCACGAAATACACAAGACCATAGCCGGTAGCTTCGGTGCGTGCAAGAGAGCCACCAAATGAAAGACCTTTGCCGGTCAAAACGCCTACCCATTCGTTGCGGATGCGCTTGTATTGGCCAAACATATAGCCAATCTCGCGTGCGCCTGTACCGATGTCACCTGCAGGTACGTCGGTGTCAGCGCCAATGTGTTTGCAGAGCTCGGTCATAAAGCTCTGGCAGAAACGCATAATCTCGCCGTCTGATTTGCCTTTCGGGTCAAAGTCGCAACCGCCTTTGCCGCCACCCATAGGAAGGGTAGTGAGGCTGTTTTTGAAGATCTGCTCAAATCCCAAAAACTTGATGATGCCGAGGTTTACTGAAGGGTGGAGGCGCAAACCGCCTTTGTAAGGCCCAAGGCAGCTGTTAAACTGCACGCGGAAACCGCGGTTCACTTGTACTTTTCCTTCGTCGTCTACCCAAGGCACCCTAAACATCACGACTCTCTCAGGCTCTACGATTCTCTCGAGAAGACCTGCAGCCTCGTATTCGGGGTGAGCTTCGATGACAGGCTCAAGTGAGGTCAAAACCTCAGTAACTGCCTGGATAAACTCAGGCTGTTCGGCATTTTTTGCCTTGACTTGCTCGATGACTCTTTCTACGTAACTCAATTGTATCCTCCTAAGTTATGTTTACGGATGCAACTTATTATAGAGGTGGGTAATAGGTTTGAAACAATTATTTAAAATACTTGAAACAAAACTGCGTACACCATGCGCAAAATCGTCGCAAATGGTCAAGCTTTGCTATACTTTCGAGTATGGAAGAGACAAAAAATACCGCTGAGTCGCTCGAAGCTAAACTGGCGCGCATCAAATCTGAACTTGCTGGAGTACCTGCAGCACCTGGTGTCTATCTTTGGAAGGACGCTAAGGGGCAAGTTATCTATGTTGGAAAAGCGAAGCAACTTCGCGCGCGTATGCGACAGTATGTTAGTTTCCAAGATGAGCGCGCAAAAATCCCTTTACTTGTTGACCAAATAGATTCTTTTGATTACATCGTGGTCGAAAACGAACATGAGTCTTTGGTGCTCGAAAAAAATCTCATCAAAGAGTATAGTCCCTTCTTTAACGCTGATTTCAAGGACGACAAATCGTATCCCTTTATCGCTATTACGAAAGGCGACACCTTTCCGGCGATAAAATACACGCGCGAAAAGCATAGAAGTGACACGCGCTATTTTGGCCCTTATACCGACAGTCGTCTCGCGCGCGCTCTCGTTGATACGACGCGCCGCATCGTACCAATTTGTGCGGCTTCGTGTGCAGAGTGGCGAGGCATGAAACGAAAGCTCGAAAGGGGAGATGAGATAGCTTACTTAGATGAGCATAAGTGCTTTGACGCACACGTGGGGTTAGGGCCTGGGGCATGTTGTGGGCAGATATCAGTTGATGAGTACGCAAAAAACGTAGCGCGCGTTGAGCGTTTTTTGTCGGGGCATTATCGTGAGTTTAGAGATGAGCTTACGTGTGAGATGACGCAAGCTGCCGAAGAACTCGACTTTGAACGCGCGGCACGCCTCAAGGCTCGCATTGACGCGATAGGTGCACTCGACTTTAAGCAGCATGCGGTATCTGAGCGCAATCTCAATGCGGATGTTATAGGTATCTTTCGCGAAGAAACTATCGCTAGTGTAGAGGTGCTTATTGTGCGCGAAGGGCGTATTATCAGGAATAACGAATTTATGCTTAATCGCGGAAAAGATATACCCGATGATGACTTGCTGCATATGTTTTTGCTGCGCTACTATGATGTGACAAGCTCTATTCCTCATGAGGTAATCGTACGTACCTTGCCCGAAGACGTGTTGGCGATGGAGACGTGGCTTACGCGTATGCTTGCAAGTGCGCATGGCGCTAAAGTACACTTTACTTCTCCTGAGCGTGGCGAGAAGTCAGATCTTTTGAGCCTTGCCGAGACGAACGCAAAACATGTGCTTGCGCGCTATAAGATACGTACGAACTACGATGACACTCGCATAAACGACGCGATGCTACAGCTCGAAAGCGCCCTTGCTCTTGCCGGTCCACCTATGCGTATAGAGTGTTTTGATATTTCAACGATACATGGGTCTTATACGGTTGCTTCTATGGTGGTGTTTACAGGAGGCAAGCCCGATAAAAACCAGTATCGGCGGTTCAAAATTAAAACACCGCTTGATGAGGCGAACGATTTCTTATCCATGCAAGAGGTTGTATCGCGTCGGTATGCACCAGAGCGCATGAGCGATGAGCGCTTTGGAAAAAAACCCGACCTCATAATACTTGATGGTGGAAAGCCTCAGTTGAGTGCCGTACGTGCGATGTTTGAAAATATGGGCATCACGGATATCGCTTTATGTGGTCTTGCGAAACGCGATGAAGAGTTGTTTGTGCCGTGGCAGGAAAGCGGCCCTGTAGTCTTGCCGGGCGGTTCAGCTTCTTTGTATCTCGTAAAACAGATTCGTGATGAAGCGCATCGCTTTGCGATTACGTTTCATCGTGAGTTGCGAGGAAAAGGCATGACGGCTTCTATCTTAGATGAGGTTGCAGGCTTAGGTCCTGTGCGCAAACGCGCTTTGCTTAAAGCCTTCAAGTCATTCAAAAATTTGAAAAATGCAAGTCTTGAAGATATCAAAAATACTCATGTTTTACCCGAAGAGGTCGCCGAAGAGCTTTTCTTGGTGTTAAAGCAGTATAATAGCGAAAATAAAGACGAAGTTATCTCTTGAGCAAAAGATAAAAGGTGGTTTCATGAGCGAAGACGAAACTAAATATAGCAGTGACAGTGACGATGAGCTAATGGCTGACGCGTCAACTGATGAAGTAAGCGATATGGCTTCAGAGGACGCTTTCATTTTGGAAAAAGCACC